>JAKLIC010000001.1 GCA_022709825.1 Bacteroidota bacterium
ATTCCATTAAGTAGAATTCATGAAATAACCAGAATAGATATGTGGTTTCTTAAACAATATGAAGAACTTTACCTACTAGAAAAAGAGATTTCAAATTTTTCAATTGATACTTTATCCAAAGAATTGCTATTAGAAGCAAAGCAAAAAGGTTTTGCTGACAGACAAATTGCTCACATGATTCGTTGTTTGGAAAGTCAGGTCTATAAAAAAAGAGAAGAACTTTCCGTGAATCGTGTTTATAAATTAGTCGACACTTGTGCCGCCGAATTTAAAGCTCAAACACCTTATTATTACTCAACTTTTGAAGCAGATATAGAAACTCCAACGGGAGAAAGGTATGTTCATAATGAAAGTGTAGTTTCTGAAAAGAAAAAAGTGATAGTTTTGGGTTCGGGGCCAAATCGGATTGGGCAAGGTATTGAATTTGATTATTCCTGTGTGCATGGCGTTTTAGCGGCTAAAGAATGTGGTTATGAAACAATAATGATTAATTGTAATCCGGAAACTGTTTCTACCGATTTTGATACAGCGGATAAATTATATTTTGAACCCGTTTTTTGGGAACATATTTACGACATCATCCGTCATGAAAAGCCGGAAGGTGTAATTGTTCAATTAGGTGGTCAAACCGCTTTAAAATTAGCTGAAAAATTAGATCGTTACGGAATTAAGATTTTAGGAACTAGTTTTGATGCCTTAGATTTAGCCGAAGATAGAGGTCGTTTTTCTGAATTACTGAAAGAATTGAAAATACCATTTCCTCAATTTGGTGTTGCAGAAAATGCTGATCAGGCTATTGCTTTAGCAGATGTATTGGATTTCCCATTATTGGTTAGACCTTCTTATGTCTTAGGTGGACAAGGGATGAAAATCGTTATCAATAAGCAGGAATTAGAGGAGCATGTTATTGATTTATTAAAAAATATACCCGGAAATAAATTATTATTAGACCATTATTTGGATGGAGCCATTGAAGCAGAAGCAGATGCTATTTGTGATGGTGAAAATGTTTATATCATCGGAATTATGGAACATATTGAACCATGTGGTGTACATTCTGGAGATAGTAATGCTACATTGCCACCGTTTAATTTAGGTGAATTTGTGATGCAACAAATAAAAGATCATACTCACAAAATTGCTTTAGCTCTCAAAACAGTAGGATTAATAAATATACAGTTTGCCATAAAAGATGATATTGTATACATCATTGAAGCCAATCCAAGAGCATCCAGAACAGTTCCTTTTATTGCAAAAGCCTATGGAGAACCTTATGTGAATTATGCTACAAAAGTGATGTTAGGTGAAAATAAAGTTACCGATTTTACTTTTAATCCACAATTAAAAGGATATGCCATTAAGCAACCGGTATTCTCCTTTAGTAAATTTCATGGTGTAAACAAGAAACTTGGACCTGAAATGAAATCAACCGGAGAAAGTATTTTGTTTATTGATGATTTGAAAGATGACCAATTTTACGAATTGTATTCCAGACGCAAAATGTATTTAAGTAAATAGAACTCATTCAAAAGACCTTTTTTAAGGTCTTTTTTTGCAAAATAGGGATTTGTAGTCTTTCTAAGTTAATTGTTAGCTTACTTATGCCTAAATTTGATAAAATAATAAATCTGATGAAAACAGTAATGACTATTTTTGAGAATTCTATTATTAAAGGATCTTATTTCTTACTGTTTTTTTTCGCTTTTGGAGGTTATGCACAAACTTTTACAGATAGTAATTTACCAATTGTTATCATTACAACGGATATTAATCCCGATACTAATCAACCTTATGAAATTCCGGACGAACCAAGAGTTTTTGGTTCAATGAAGATAATTAAGCATCCGGATGGTTCCCGAAATTATATGTCAGATAGTAATACTGCTGAATTTTTAAATTATGATGGACGCATAAATATCGAAATACGAGGTTCTTCCTCACAAGCTTTACCTAAGAAACCTTATGGATTAACAACTTTAAAACCTGATAATATCAGTAATAACAATGTTAGTTTGTTAGGAATGCCAAGCGAAAATGACTGGGTTCTCAATAGTTTAGCTTTTGATCCTTCTTTGATTAGAGACCATTTATCGTATGCCATTTCAAGACAAATGGGAAATTATGCACCGAGAACTGTTTATTGTGAAGTAGTTATTAACGGCGAGTACATTGGTTTATACCTTTTACAGGAAAAGATTAAAGCAGATTCTAATCGTGTAAATATTTTAAAAATTACGACTACTGATACTGCTTTGCCTAATGTTACCGGTGGATATATTACAAAAGCCGATAAAACAACCGGCGATGACCCTATTGCTTGGTCTATGCCATCTTATACCGGTGTTACGGATTATATTCATGATTTGCCTAAACCTGAAGATGTCACTCCCCAACAAAATTTTTATATTTATAATCAGTTTAGTTTATTGGCAAACACTTCTTCAATAGGTAATATAGCTATTACTAATGGTTATCCTTCAATAATTGATATTCCAACTTTTGTTGATTTTATGTTATCCAATGAGTTGGCATCTAATGTTGATGGTTATCAATACAGCACTTATTTTCATAAAGAACGAGCCGGTAAACTGAGAGCAGGACCTATTTGGGATTTTAATCTTACGTACGGTAATGATTTGTTTCTTTGGGGATATGACCGAAGTAAAACAAATGTTTGGCAATTTGGCAATGAGGATAATGAAGGTTCAAAATTTTGGAAAGATTTGTTCAATAATTCAACTTTTAAATGTTATTTATCAAAGCGTTGGAATGAACTGAAGCAACCCGGAAATGCAATGAATTTGGCATTTTTAAACACATTTATTGATGAAACGGTAACTTATATAAACGAAGCAAAGATCAGAGAGAATCAAAAATGGGGTACCATACCAAATCAGGAACTTGAAATTACGAATTTAAAATCATTTTTAAGTATAAGGACTACTTGGATTACTAATAATATAGGTTCGTATTCGGCTTGTTCCTCGGTTTCAACTCCGTCATTGGTAATCACAAAGATTAACTATAATCCGTCTACTTCAATTGAGTATCCGGAAAGCAATGACTCAGAATTTATTGAAATTAAAAATACCGGATTACAAAACGTGCCCCTTTCCGGAATTTATTTTAAAGAATTAGGAATTTCGTACAGTTTCCCGGTTGGTTCGACTATTTTACAAGGGCAAAGTATTTATTTAGCCAGTAATGCAGATGTATTTTTAGCTAAATATGGTATTTCTGCATTTGGACAATTTACTAGAAATTTATCAAATAAATCTCAAAAGCTTATTTTAGCCGATGCATTTGGCAATACAATTGATTATGTAGAATATATGGATTCATCACCATGGCCAACTTTAGCAGACGGAAATGGGTACTATCTGCAATTGATAAGTACGGATTTAGACAATAGTTTAGCTTCAAGTTGGACCACTACAGCCGACCAATCCCTATCCTCAATTGAATATACTTTTACTTCCGATTTAAAAATTTATCCAAATCCGGTTAATTCAATTTTGAACGTTCAAGCTACTCAACGGATTACTAAAATTGAAATTTTTGATGTCTTTGGAAAAAAACTCCAAACCATGATTGATGATTCCGCATTCATTCATTTGAAAATGGATTCATTTGCAAAAGGAATTTATTTTCTAAAAATTTATGGTGGAGAAATGAGTTTTAAAGTTGAAAAAGTAATAAAACAATAAGTGTTTAAAAAAATAGAATTAAATTTAAAAAACTCAAAACAAACAAATTCAAACTTGTTTATTTTGAGTTTTTTTGAGCTAATTTGAATTAATTTTTCTTTAGTAGAACTTTTTCCTGTGTAAATTGGTAAGAAGCATCTAAAAAGTCAACCATTTTTTTCCAATTGCTGTTTGGTTCAAAATAATTGGAATAATATTTAGTCGTTTTAATAGTTATTAGATTACCGTTTTGTGTAGCAGTGCTGACAAAACCTCCTGTTTCATTTTCCACTTTTTTATTGAATTTTTCAAGTCCGGAGACAGTGTAACCCGCCGGAATTTCAAATTGAATTTCTTGTTCAATTTGTCTTGGGAACGTCATGTAAACATTATTTGTACGTTCTTTTTCTTTTTTAGAAAGCTCAATTTGCGATGTTAGAAATTTCCCTAATTCGACCATTAGATTGTTTCCGGCTTTTTTGATGTATTGGTCAGTAATGGTAAATTTTTCCGTGTATTGCATTGGTTCATTTCTGCCAAATCTGCCCGTATTTTTTATTTCCATCGAATAGTTTTCAATGTCAATTTCAAATTCTTCTTTTACAGATTTAATAAAACTTTCTTTTTGATTTTCTTTTGATTTTGCAATTAAGGCATCGAATTCTTTTGTGTACTGAGCTCTTTGTTTTTTGTTTTTTACAAGTTCCATTAATGGGGTATTGCCATATTTTTTATAATCTTCATATACATAATCAAAAAAGTACAATTTATCTGATTGTTCACCTTCTTTATAATGTCCAAATAATGACTGTTCACGATTTACATTAAAACTGGAAAGGTCTTCTTTTAAACTGATTTTGGTAACTGATCGGTTGATATTGTCATTTTTCGTTGAACTTGGCAACGTTATTGATTCTGCATCAATAATTTTTTTGCCTTTAGAAACCTGTAATAAATAAGCTTTGGTATTTTCAAGATTATAATCGAATTGGTCGGCACTCGTAAAAGGAGTAAAAAATTCCAGAAAAATAGGTTTAGGTGTATTTACTCTTAGCAAAATAGATACATTCTGTTGAATTAATAAATCTTTGATATCCCCGTTATATCGATCTGTTCCAACCACAATATCATATGAGATGTCATTTTTCTTCAAAAAGAACATAAAATGTCTGATGAAATGTTCTTCTGTATTAAAAAATATTGCATTGGGATATAGCTCAAAAGGATAAAAAATATTGGCTTCTTTTGCCACAAATGCCTCCACATATTGAGTGAAGTATTGATGTCTGGTATAATAATATACTTCTCTAATTTTTTCTTCGTCATCTTTAAACTTCTTACCTTTTAAGAAGTCATTTATTTGAGAAATATTTCCTTCCGCAAGGAATTTTGAATCATAATAGTTGAAAATATCTTCTTTTGTAACGGTTGATTTTACGTCTTTTTCTTTCTCTGACAAAAAGGCTTTTGCCCTTTCCTCGAATTTACCGGAACGGGCAAAAAACACCTGAAATTTATAGCATGGTAATTCTACTAAAGGATAAAACCAACGTGGAAAATCGTTTTTATCAAGATTCGTTGCTGCTAATTCATAGATGCGTTCTCCACTATTTTTGGTTGGTATTTGTGTTAATTTTGGAGCACCATTGTAGGTGTTAAAATTTACAAAGAAATCATTTTCTGTTTGAAAAGTCAGTTTGTATTCCATAATCGGATATACATCTCCCAAATTTGTTTCTACCGGATCAAAGCCCACTTCGATGATTGATTTGAAAGGTTCTTCTGAATGCAGGTAATAATCAATTATATCACCAATTTCTAAGTTTGGAATTGCTATTTTTTTTTCTTTATCAGCTACTACAGATTCCTTACTAACATCCAAAATATTTTCTTTGCCATCCGGTTTTATTACTTTTATACCAATTGAATTAGTGCCTCTTTTCATGGCATAACCTTTACTTGACAAAAAACGTTCGGTAAAAGTAAATTCAGAAAATTCTTTTACAGCTGCTTCATCTAATAATTTTACCCTGATTCGTTTAGCCGAAGTATAATTTACATTTTTACCGAATTTGTGGTAATCATAAAAATCAAATTTATAAATAATAACTGCTGATTCATTTTTCCATTTGTCAGGAATAGCCACCGTTTTTGAATGAGTGTCTTGTTTTCCCCAAAAGAAGTCGCGAATCTTTACGTTATCTTGAGCATTGATAGTGGTTGCAATTAAAAGGCAAAGAATAATAATTTTTTTCATTAAATTATGATTTTATTAAAGTGATGGATGAATTATAAAATTCGACAAGTTTTTTATGAGTGGTATTCCATTTTTCTTGTTTGTTTTTTGGTAAAATTGCATTGTTGAAAATAAAAACTTTGCGATAAAGAAGCTCATTGCCTTTTTGTGAGAAAGAAACTTCTACTTGATAGTCTTCTTCTTTTTGAATTAAATTTTCAGGTAGCTTTTCAACTTTATATCCTGCAGGCAATACAATGGTTATTTCAGAATCATATAACGTTTTATAATCAAGTTCATAATCTGTTTTACGGTCTTTTAAAGTGAATTTTTTATATTCATTCATGAATTCAAAGTTCAAATACATTTCGCCATCAAAGTTACTTAATCGGTTTTCAGATTCCAGTTCATAATCAATTGTTAGAGCTTGTTCCCTAGACTTTAAATCACTTGTTTTAATAGAAGTTACATGATTATTTTTGTCGTTTTTAGAAAGGTATCGTTCTAATGCTTCTGCTTTTTTATCCGTTTCAAAACTATTATAAATGTTTTGAAATTCAGTGCGACTTTCTCCTAAATACGTTCTTTTACAAGAACCTTTCAGTTTTTCACCATCTACTACTAATTTTGCACGGAATGTCTCCTTGTTCTGACTTGCTTGTACGGTAGGAATTTTGCCGATTATATAAGTATCACCATTTTCAATTAAGGTTTCTTTATTTTGAATTCTTTCAGCATATTCCTCTAATGAAATATTTTTTTCAGTACCATCTAAATAGATTTGTTTTCCTTTGTATAGTACTGTGCAAATCATGTGGTTGTCAACTGAAAGTGAGGGTATGGAATAATCATACGCAATATGCTTTGTCCCAATCCATGTAAGCCTAGCATCAAAACCGGCAATAATCATCATTTGTTTGATGAGGTTTGCCATTCCTTTACAATCACCATATCTTTTTTTGAATACGTTTTGTGAATCGTCTGGTTTGAAACCCGCAATCCCATCTTCAAAAGCGATGTATCTTATATTATCTTGTACCCAATAATAAATGTTTTTTATTTTTTCTTCGTCAGTTTTAGCTTTCGCAGTCAGTTCAGTTACTTTACTTTTTAATTGCTCAGGGTCATCTTTCATTTGATCAATAAGTGATTTGTACCATTTATATAAATCGGCAGTTGAATTGAACAATGTGATTTTTTCACCATTCATTTCATATGATTTGGCAATGACTAAAAGATGTGGATATAAATAAGAACGACCGGGACTGTTTTCTTCTGAAATTAAAGCAGGAATGTCGTTAAATTCATAAACAATCGTTGTCGTGTTTTTTTTGGCGTCAGTTGTTTGGGTTTTTACGATAGAATGTCCTTGAAAGTTCATTTCTTTTAACTCTAAATTCAACCATTTTGGAATTGTGACTTTTATTTTTTTCTTAATCACCGGAAATTCATCATTAAAATAGATAGAAGTGAAATATTTTACATCTTCGAATTTCTTATCGATATGATAATTATAAGTATACCCTTGAACAGGAAAATCTATTTTTACATGTTTGACACGGGCATCATTGTAAAATAAATCTTTGTCTTTGTAAAACTCATCTTGAACGGCAAAATAGGCTAATTTATCATTGCGGTATTTGATTGTGAAATTTTCAATTTTAGAAGAACTATCATAAAATTCATACTTGAAAATATCTGCCCGATGGTTGATATTCATTAATAATTCATCTACTGATAAATCTACAGTTACATTTGAAGAAGATTTATTGTAACCGAATGTGATATTCTCCATACTTTCAAGGATAGCTACATCTGATTTTTCATATTTACTTCTAATCGATTTTGCTAGGTCAATATCAGCAGGAGTAGGATCAATATTTTTTTGTCCAAAAACTGAAAAGCTGATAAAAAGACAAAGAAGTAGAGTTACTTTGATATTCATAAAAATAATTTTCCGCTAATTAAATAAAAATAAATAGGAAAAACTATGTTTTATAAGAATAACTTAAGAATAAATCTGTTAAAAATTACACCGAAATTATAAACAGATAAATAGTAAAATAATACTGTTTATTTGAAATATTTAAAGGGAATTATAAGCATGCCAAAGCATTCTCCATGCTCCTTTCCAATGTGCTTATGATGCATTTTGTGTGCTCTTCTTAATGCTCTTGCATATATATTATTTGCATTTCTGAAAAGTTTAAATCGCTGATGAATAAAGATGTCGTGGACAAAAAAATAAGTTAATCCGTAGGCTAAAATTCCTAAGCCAATGGCCAAACCTAGTTCTAAAATTTCATATTTCCACAAGAGAAAAAAACTAATGCTAACGATTGCATAAAATATAAAGAAAGTATCGTTTCGTTCAAACCAAGAATCATGGTCTTTTTTGTGATGATCGGCATGAAGATGCCATAAAATACCGTGCATAATATATTTATGCGTAAACCAAGCCATAAATTCCATCATGAAAAAGGTGGCAAAAAAAATGAGAATATGAATCCACATAATAGGTTAAGTTTAAATAATATTTAATCGATAATTAAGATAACATTTTGCTAGAAGTCCTGCTTTTTCGTAATCAGGCACTCTAATACGCGTGTTTTTAATTTCTAATGAAGGTGTCTTTTTTAATTTTGACAACAATTTTTTATAATAAATATAGGCTGTATAAACACCAAATTTAGCTTCAATTGGAAGTTTTTGAATCCCCACAAATCCTGCAGCAAAGTCTGATTCAATTTCTGCTATAATCTCTTGTTTTGAAGTTTCATCCAGTTGATTTAAATTCGTATTAGGAAAATAAGTTCTGTTTAAATCTTCAAAATCAGCCTTCAAATCTCTTAAAAAATTCACTTTTTGAAAAGCAGAACCCAATCGCATGGCACTGTGCTTTAATTCTTCATATAATTCTTCATTTCCTTTTACAAAAACTTTTAAACACATTAAGCCAACCACATCTGCAGAACCATAAATATATTCTTGGTATTCAGCAGTGGTTTGATATTCTTTTTTGTATAAATCCTGTTTCATACTTTTCATAAACGCATCAATTAAATCTTTTGGGATTTCATAACGATTCACAGTATGTTGAAAAGAGTTTAAAATTGGATTTAAACTAATTTTATTTTGTAATGCTTTTTCTAAATCATGTTCAAATAATTCAAAAAGGAGTTCTTTATCATATTGATGAAACGAATCTACAATTTCATCTGCAAATCGAACAAATCCATAAATATTATAAATATCTTCCCGAATACTGGGAGCCAGCATTTTTACGGCAGAAGAAAAGGATGTGCTGTAAGATTTAGTCACTAACTTACTGCATTCAAAGGATACATGGTCAAAAATTGATTTCATAGCGGTAACTTATAACTTGATTTATGAATACTTCTCAATTAATTCTGAAACTAATTTTCCCGAAATTAAAGAGGGAGGAACACCAGGCCCAGGCACTGTTAATTGACCAGTAAAATAGAGATTTTCCACCTTTTTACTTTTTAATTTTGGTCTCAAAAAAGCCGTTTGCATAAGTGTATTTGCCATTCCATATGCATTCCCTTTGAAGGAATTGTAATCTTTTATGAAATCGTTTACACAAAATGATTCCATAAAAAGAATATTATTTTTTATATTTTGTTGTGTTAATTTTTCAAAACGTGTAATTATTTTTTCAAAATATTTTTTTCTGATTGCTTCAGTGTCTTCAATTCCGGGTGCTAATGGTATTAAAAATATACCGGCTTCTTTCCCTGATGGTGCTACGGACGAATCTGTTTTTGATGGGAAACTGGCATAAAACAAAGGTTCTTCCGGCCATTTTGGGTTGTCATAAATAGCTTCCGCATGTTTTTCAAAGGAGACATCAAAAAATAACGTATGGTGTTCTACATTTTCAATTTTTTTATCAAATCCAATGTAAAATAAAAGTGAGGAGGGAGCAAATGTTTTCTTTTCCCAAAATGATTCAGAATATACTCTATCTTTTTTGTCCAATAATGTTTCTGTATGGTGATAATCAGCACCACTTAAAACGATGTCACAAAAATGTTTTTTACCATTCACTTGGATACCAATAGCAACTTTATTTTCAACTATAATTTTATCTACCGATGCATTTGTTTCAACCACCACGCCGAGTTCTTTTGCTAAAGTTTCCATAGCAAGTACAACACTATACATTCCATTTTTTGGATGCCATGTTCCTAATCCAAAATCTGCAAAATTCATAAAACTATAAAAAGCAGGAGTATCACTTGGTTTTGCTCCCAGAAATAAGACAGGAAATTCTAAAACTTGGATGAGTTTATCATTTTTGAAACGTTTTCGAACCTCTTTACTGATAGTAGAAAAAAATTGACCTACTTTTTTAGCAGTTTCTAATGTTATTAATTCCAGCGGTGAAACGCCCGGATTATAAACTAAATCCTTAATGGCAATATCATAATTTTTTTTGGCTTCTGCCATAAATTTTTCTAGTGTTCTGCCACTTCCTTTTTCAATTGATTCAAAGGTATTGATTATTTCAGGTAAATTATCAGCTATTGTAACAAAATCACGAATCCCAAAATAAACTTGATAAGCGGGAGAGAGTTTTATTAATTTGTAATAATCAGAAGGTTTTTTGCCAAAATCAGCAAAAAATCTTTCAAAAACATCAGGCATCCAATACCAAGTTGGGCCAATGTCAAAGGTGAACCCTTCTTTTTTTAATTGTCGAGCACGGCCACCAATTGTTGAATTTTTTTCAAAAACCGTTACGTCATGCCCTGCTTTCGCTAAATAGCAAGCTGCTGCTAATGCAGAAAATCCGGAACCAATAATGTGTATATTTTTCTTCATAATGTTTAACAAATATAGTAAAAAAGTTAAACAAAATAGAAAATTATGAAAAAATTATAATTCTTTGGATAATTCTAGTATTGAATTGAAAGTTTTAATTTTAGAATTTTGATTTGGTTTAATGAATTCTGTCATGCGACCAACTGCCCATAATTCAGCATTTTCTCCTTCAAGAATCTCTTTATGAATTTCTTTCATATAATCTGATATATTGTCTTTCGTAGGTTCAACTGTCATGTAGGAAATGTAGACTACGTTGTCAAAATACCGTTTTATATCTTTTAAACTATCAATGGGAACACTTTCTCCTAAATAAATTGTTTTGTAGCCATTTAATATAACTTCATAATTGAGATACATTAACCCTAATTCGTGAATTTCGTTTGCCGGTAAAAAGAGCACAAAAACTTTATCAGTTCGAGTAGGTTCTAACAGCTGTATTTTTTCGGTATTAACTAATAGCTTTTGCTTGATGAGGTAACTTATAAAATGTTCATGAGCTGGAGTGATTGTTTCTGCTTGCCACAACAATCCAATTTCATTCATGAGTGGTATGAAAACTTCATAAAAGACTTCACGAAACGATTTTTCTGAAAGTAAATTTGAATAAGTATTGAAAAATAATACTTGATCAAAATTCATCATTGCCATTTTAAAGGCATTAATAGCATGATGTTTAACGCTCTTTTCATTCACAATTTCCCTTACCATTACGTTAATTTTATCAGGAGAGAGTTTTGAAATCTTAGAAATTTTATAACCGTGATTATGTAATAAGGTAATGTTTAATAGCTTTTGAAGGGCAACTAAATCATAATAACGAATGTTAGTTTCTGTACGCATCGGTTCTAATACATTATACCTTTTTTCCCAGATTCTAATAGTGTGTGCTTTGATGCCGGAAAGGTTTTCCAAATCTTTGATGCTAAAAACATTTTTTACATTGTTCATTGTTTCGTATTGTTTGTTAAACAAAAGTAAACAAATAAAACAAACTTTAAAGGTTTTTAAATATTTTTTTTGGAAATGGTATTTTAAAACAAAAAAAACGCACAATTAAACTTGGCGTCTTTTTATTTAAAGTATTCATCCTTGACCACGATGGGATTGACTTCGTCTCTCCCTAAAGCTCCGCTTTGAGAATACTTTAAACAAAAAAACGCACAAGTAAACTTGGCGTCTTTTTATTTAAAGTATTCATCCGTGACCACGATGGGATTCGAACCCATACGCCTTGCAGCACCACCCCCTCAAGATGGCGAGTCTACCAATTTCTCCACGTGGCCTAATATTAAAAAAAAGTAAAGACGTTGCACGCAACGTCTTTACTTGTGACCCGACTGGGGCTCGAACCCAGGACCCCATCATTAAAAGTGATGTGCTCTACCAACTGAGCTATCGAGTCATTAGCATCAAAAAATTTCAAAAAAATTGTGACCCGACTGGGGCTCGAACCCAGGACCCCATCATTAAAAGTGATGTGCTCTACCAACTGAGCTATCGAGTCAAATGCAATTTCTTGAATGCGGGTGCAAATATACGTCCTTATTATTTATTTTTCAAAGCAATTTTGTCTTAAATTTGTCTTTTTGGCAGATTCTTTCTTAACCCCTTACTGTACAAGGAATTATTATAATGAAAAAAATTATTTTACTCGGATATATGGGGTCAGGTAAGACCACAATCGCTTCTAAAGTAGCTGATGTT
Organism: Bacteroidota bacterium; assembly: GCA_022709825.1. Taxonomy (GTDB): domain Bacteria; phylum Bacteroidota; class Bacteroidia; order Flavobacteriales; family Flavobacteriaceae; genus Flavobacterium. Next base: position 12,478 of record JAKLIC010000001.1, read on the forward strand.
TTGAAAAAAAAACACCTGGATTTGGATAAACTTATAGAAAAAAAGGAAGGAAAAACTATCAATTCAATTTTTGCAACGAAGGGTGAAATTTATTTTAGAAAAATTGAACATGAAGTTTTTAAAGATTTAATGGAATCGCAAGATGACTTTGTGTTGAGTTTTGGAGGCGGGACTCCCTGTTATGCAAATAATCACTTATTTCTAAAAGAAAAAGAGGTGATTTCAATTTATCTTAAAACATCTGTTGAGGAGTTATCAAAAAGGTTATTGCAAAGTAAAGCAGAAAGACCTTTGATTGCTCAAATGAATGAGGATGAACTAAAAGAGTTTATAGCTAAACACCTTTTTGACAGAAGTTACTATTATCACCAAGCTCAGCATTTCATTTCTACAGATAATAAATTGGAAAAGGAAGTGGTTCAGGAGATCATTAAATTACTGACTTAAATAAGCATAACTATTTCCTTCTTCGAAAACAATTTGAACATGTTCCTGAAATGAAGTGGATAATGAAATTCCTTTAAAATCTACTTTTACAGGATACTTTTTATGATTCCGATCTACTAAAACAGCTGTTTTGAATTTTGTTAACGGAACATCTAAAAAATGTTTCACACCATAAACTAAAGTAGTCCCGGAATTAAGAACATCATCCACTAAAATCAGTCCTTTGTTTTCATAGGTTGCTTTATCTAAGGAAGTGGTAATAGGTTCAAAAGGATTATGTTTATTTGCATGCACTTCACACAATGTCACTTTGAATTCTGCTATTTTTTCTAAATCCTCAGCTAACTTTTGAGCAAAAATAAATCCATTTTTAGCAATGCCAGCAATTACAATTTCTTTTTCATCTACAAAAGTTTCATAGATTTGATAGGCAATCCGCTTGATTTTATGTTCAATTTCCTGATGAGTGAGTATAATATTTTGTGGCATAAGTTATATTTTTTCTCAAAGATAAAAAAGAGTTCGTTGTTTTCTCTTGGTTTTATTGAATTATGAGCAGTTTCTAATGTTTTTATATTGAATTGATTTTCAAATAAAACTCGGTATTCATTTTCATTTCCACCAAAAGGTGGTCCTTTTTCAGTTAGTGGAAATTGAAAAAGTAAGCCAACTATTTTACTGCCTGAATTTAATAAAGAGTCCATTTTTGACACATATTTTTTTCGTAAATCAGGTGCAATCGCACAAAAAAAAGTTTGCTCGATAATTAAATCAAAAGTATCACTTAGCTCAAAAAAATCTTTATGAATGAGGTGTTTATCGTCAAGGTGAGGCATTCTCGTTTGAATATTCTCTAAAGGAGTTTTAGCGATATCTATCACAAAAACATTTTGAAATCCGGCATTATATAAATATTCAAATTCATATCCATTTCCTGCTCCCGGAATTAATATTTTTAACTCTTTATTTTCAATTTGATCGATATATTCCTTTAACGGTGTAGAAACTGTTCCGATATCCCATCCAATCTCATTCAAATGATACTTGTTTTCCCAATAATCTTTATTCAGTTTCATTAGTGTCTTCTGTATAATTTTCTATATCCCGACGGTCTTTTTTTGTTGGTCTCCCTTCACCGTTTTTTCGATAATGTTCCTTGGATAATTTTAGTAGTTCTAAATGTGCAAAAGCTTCTTCCGGAGTTTCGTCTTTTCGATAGATGTCAACCAATTTGGCTCCAACTCTGTTTTCAGGTATTGCTAATACCCTTATTTTATAAGTGATTTGGTCTCTTCTAAATGTCACAGCATCGGATGGAAATACTTCACGAGAGGGTTTCGCAACTATACCATTTACGGTCACATGGTTTTTTTTACAAAGCTCAGTAACCATGTTTCTGGTTTTGAAATAACGAACGCACCATAAATATTTATCGACTCTCATACTTTATTCAGAAATCTACGTTAATTTTTATACAAAAATAAATCAAAATTGTATCTTGCAGCACTTATTTTAAAAAAAGTATTCAACTAAAATAAAGCTAAAAAAAAAAAATTAAATTAAATAAATATGTTGTTAAAAAGTTTAAAAGTCCCAATATTGATGGTGCTGATTTCATTTTTATCCTTTTCGTGCAAAGATGACGACGACGCTACAACTGTAACACCTCCGAATGACAGAACTGAGCAATATGCCTCAGATATCGATTCAATTGAAAAGTATTTAAAAACAAATTACATGACTTTAGATAGTGATTTGAATGCTGTAATCACTAAAATTCCGACAGGAGGTAGTCAAGTATCTATTTGGGATCAAACGGATTATCCTTTGAATAGTATTACGGTTAAAAATGATACTCGATTAACAATTAGAACTGATGGTGGAATTGAAGATCCTGTGGAATATAAATTGTATTATATATTATTGAATGAGGGTGGAGGTCAAAATCCGCTAACAATTGATTCTTCATTTGTAGATTATCGAGGTTGGAATTTAGATAATGTTGAGTTTGATAGAACTTCAACTCCTGTTTGGACATCTTATCCAATAACAAATGTTTTTATATCCGGTTTCAGACAAATTTTGCCGATTATGAAAACAGCAGAAAGTATTGTTGAAAATCCTGATGGAACAATTAATTATATTAATGCCGGAAATTGTCTGGTTTTTATTCCTTCAGGATTGGCTTATTATAATAGTCCACAAGGAGCCAATTTACCGGCGTATTCTAGTATTGTATTTCAAATCAACCTGAAAACGTTAGATAAAATTGACCATGATTCGGATAGAATTTTATCTTATATGGAATTATATGGAACGGAAACGGATTACTTCATGCAAGATTCGGACGGTGATTTAATTCCTGATTTTTTAGATACCGATGATGATGGGGATGGTTTTTTAACCAGAAATGAATTCAAAATTTCAGGAACTGACCCACAAGAGTATTATGATTTTACAACTATTCCGGATTGTAGTGGAAATACAATTAATCCAATTAGGTTAAAAAGATACCTTGACCCTAGCTGTCATCAATAAATAAAAAAAATCCCGAGCAATCGGGATTTTTTATTTGAGGTAAAAAGGATGGTTATTTTCTATTGATTACTTTTTCTGCTTTTGCAATAATAGCTTGGTGATTTAATTGGTATTTTTCCATCAATTGGTCTGGAGTGCCACTTTCACCAAAACTGTCATTTACTGCTACAAATTCTTGAGGCACAGGATTATTTAAAGATAAAGTTCGGGCAACACTCTCTCCTAAACCTCCTAAAATATTATGCTCTTCTGCAGTAACTACGCAACTTGTTTTAGCAATCGATTTCAAAATTGCTTCTTCGTCCAATGGTTTAATAGTGTGAATATTGATAACTTCTGCAGAAATTCCTTTTTCTTCTAGTTTTTCTGCTGCAATTAAAGCTTCCCAAACTAAATGTCCGGTAGCTATAATGGTCACATCGCTTCCTTCATTCAAAAGGATTGCTTTTCCTACTACAAATGGTTCGTCAGCAGGCATGAAATTTGGCACTACCGGACGACCGAAACGTAAATAAACCGGACCGTGGTGATCGGCAATGGCCAAGGTCGCAGCTTTAGTTTGATTGTAATCACAAGTGTTAATTACCGTCATTCCGGGAAGCATTTTCATCAAACCGATGTCTTCTAAAATTTGGTGTGTTGCTCCGTCTTCTCCTAAAGTTAATCCGGCATGAGAAGCACAAATTTTTACATTTTTGTCTGAATAAGCAACCGATTGACGAATTTGATCGTACACTCTTCCGGTAGAAAAGTTGGCGAATGTTCCTGTAAACGGAATTTTACCACCAATGGTTAATCCGGCTGCAATTCCAATCATATTGGCTTCTGCAATTCCGATTTGGAAAAAACGTTCCGGATGATTTTTTTTGAAATCATCAAATTTTAATGAGCCAATTAAGTCGGCACACAAGGCAACCACATTTTCTTTTTTTTGTCCGAGTTCGGTCATTCCTGCTCCAAATCCTGAACGAGTATCTTTACTTCCTGTATTGGTATATTTTTTCATTTTTTTTGCTATGGGCTTTAGGCAATAGGCAATAAGCATAAGGCTTAGAGCATAGTGCAAAAAGCAATTTAATAATCACCTAAAGTTACGGGGTTTTGTTCTAACGCTTTTGCTAATTGATCGTCGTTGGGAGCTTTTCCATGCCATGCATGCGTATGCATCATAAAGTCAACACCATTTCCCATTTCCGTATGCAACAAAACGCAAACCGGTTTTCCTTTTCCGGTTCTCGATTTAGCTTCAGACATTCCGGCTAAAATAGCTTCAATGTTATTTCCTTCGGTTATTTCTAATACATCCCAACCAAAAGCAATAAATTTTGCCTTAATATCACCCATGGGTAAAACTTCATCCGTTGCTCCATCTATTTGCTTACCATTTAAATCAACCGTTGCAATATAATTATCAACTTTATAGGCTGCTGCATACATCATAGCCTCCCAATTTTGGCCTTCTTGTAACTCGCCATCACCGTGAAGTGAATAAATCAAGTGTTTGTCACCATTTAATTTTTTTGCTAAGGCAGCACCAATAGCAACGGACATGCCTTGACCTAATGAGCCGGAAGCTACACGAATACCGGGTAAACCCTCATGAGTGGTTGGATGTCCTTGTAAACGTGTATTTAATAATCTAAAAGTAGCCAATTCTGATACCGGAAAATAACCACTTCGGGCCAAAACACTGTAAAATACAGGTGAAATATGGCCATTGGATAAGAAAAATAAATCTTCTCCATTTCCATCCATGTTAAATCCTTCTTTTCTGTCGAGAATGACTTGGTATAAGGCTGTAAAAAATTCTGTACATCCTAAAGAACCTCCGGGATGTCCCGAATTTACGGCGTGTACCATTCGAAGAATGTCTCTTCTGACTTGTGTTGCAAAGTCGTTTAGTTGTTGTGTGTTAGGTTTCATTTTAATGATAAATGTTAAACTTCGGCAAAGGTAAATCAAATATTAGATTTTGTTTCAAGAGGGAATTAGAATTTTGCTAAAGTTTTCAAGATAAATTGTTAGTAAACAGCGTTAATTAGAAACATAAATAATTCCCAAAACACTCAACAGAAAAGCGAAATCTTTTATCTTTGCCCACTGTAAAAAACATATATGAAGTTTGATTTATTGACGACTGACCCTAATTCGAAAGCCCGTGCGGGAAGCATAACAACTGATCACGGTGTAATAGAAACCCCAATTTTTATGCCGGTTGGAACGGTTGCTTCTGTTAAAGGAGTGCATCAACGTGAATTAAAAGAAGACATCAATCCGGATATTATACTTGGAAATACTTATCATTTATACCTGCGTCCACAGACAGAAATTTTAGAAAAAGCTGGGGGTTTACACAAATTCATGAATTGGGATAGAAATATCTTGACTGATAGTGGTGGTTATCAAGTTTATTCACTTTCTTCCAACAGAAAAATTAAGGAAGAAGGCGTGAAATTCAAAAGCCATATTGATGGTTCCTATCATTTCTTTTCTCCGGAAAATGTGATGGAAATTCAACGAACTATTGGAGCTGATATTATCATGGCTTTTGATGAATGCACACCTTATCCATGTGATTATCGCTATGCCAAACGTTCCATGCACATGACACACCGTTGGTTAGACAGATGTATTAATCATTTGGAAAATCTTCCTTTTAAATATGGTTATGAACAAACTTTTTTTCCTATTGTTCAAGGGAGTACGTATAAAGATTTAAGACAGGAATCAGCGGAATATATTGCCAATGCAGGGGCCCAAGGAAACGCTATTGGCGGACTCTCAGTTGGTGAACCTGCTGAGGAAATGTATGCGATGACTGAAATCGTAACCGCTATTTTACCGCAAGATAAACCCCGTTATTTAATGGGAGTAGGAACACCTGTCAATATATTAGAAAATATAGCCTTAGGAATTGATATGTTCGATTGTGTGATGCCAACCCGAAATGCCCGAAACGGAATGTTGTTTACAGCTCATGGATCAATAAATATCAAAAATAAAAAGTGGGAGGATGATTTTTCGCCTATTGATGAAATGGGAATTACCTTTGTTGATACCGAATATACCAAAGCTTATTTACGGCATTTATTTGCAGCAAATGAGTATCTTGGGAAACAAATTGCGACCATTCATAATCTCGGTTTTTATATGTGGCTGGTTCGTGAAGCGAGAAAACATATCTTAGCAGGTGATTTCAGGGTTTGGAAAGAACAAATGGTAAAACAAATGAGTCAAAGGTTATAATTAACTGGAAATAGGATGTTAAAAATCATCGATAAATACATATTAAAAAGATACTTAGCTACTTTCGTGGTGATGTTATTGCTTTTTATTCCTATTGGGATTGTAATCGATGTAGCTGAAAAAATCAATAAAATTTTAGAGAGCAAAGTGCCTTTTAAAGCGGTAGCAATCTATTATCTCGATTTCACAATTTATTTTGCAAATCTATTATTTCCTATTTTTTTATTTTTATCTGTCATATGGTTTACTTCCAAATTGGCAAATAATACGGAAATTATAGCTATTTTAAGTTCAGGAATTTCATTTACCCGATTTTTACGACCGTATATATTGGGTGCAACAATGGTTTCAGTTTTTGCTTTAATCATGGGCTTTTTTCTTGTACCAAAAGCCAGTAAAGGGTTTAATGATTTCAGGTATACTTATTTAAAAAACAATGCTGAAATTAGAGAAAATTCAAATGTTTTCAGGCAAATTAGTGATGATGAGTTTATCTATGTCAGTAATTTTAATTCGGTTTCAAAAACTGCCTTTAATTTTACTTTAGAAAAATTTAAAGGGGAAAAGTTGGAGTACAAAATTTTAGCCAGCAGATTGAAATGGAATGAAAAAGACAGCACATATACCATGTTTAGTTATCAAAAAAGAAAAGTTGGTATTTATGGTGACATTATTGAAAAAGCAGAGAAAAAAGACACCATTTTTAATTTTGATTTAGAAGATTTAACGCCTGTTATATATATAGCTGAAACGCTTACTTTGCCGGAGTTAAATAAATTTATTAAAAAAGAAAAAGCGCGAGGCAACGCTAATATAAATACCTATTTGGTAGTGTTGTATCGCAAATACAGTTTGCCGGTTACTGCTTTTATTTTAACTATAATTGCAGTTTCTGTTTCTTCCATGAAACGCCGTGGCGGAATGGGAGTGAACTTAGCCATCGGAATAGTTCTTGCTTTTACTTATATTTTCTTCGATAAGATTTTTGGCACCATGGCTGAAAAGTCGAGTATTCCACCTTTTATAGCTGTTTGGTTTCCAAATTTTGTTTTTGGTATATTAGCCGTTTATTTACTGAAAAATGCCAAACGATAACCTTAAAAGTTATTTACATCTCCATTTAATTGTTTTTATTTGGGGATTTACAGCCATTCTGGGGGAATTAATCACCTTGGATGCTTTACCCTTGGTATGGTTTAGAATGTTGTTGGCAGTTGGTTTTATAATTTTGTTCATGGCCTATAAAAAGACAAATTTTGTTGTTCCAAGAAAAACAATTTTTGGGTTTTTACTTCTAGGATTGGTCATTGCTTTACATTGGCTCACTTTTTTTAAAGCCATTAAAGTCTCTAATGTTTCTGTCACTTTAGCGTGTTTATCAACAGGTGCTTTTTTTACCTCTTTTTTAGAACCAATTTTATACCGACGAAAAGTCATCTGGTATGAAGTTTTATTTGGACTAATTGTAGTTGGCGGATTATATATCATTTTTAATGTTGAAGGAGATTATTATTTAGGGATAATACTTGCCTTAACGTCAGCATTTTTATCGGCTCTTTTTTCTGTAATTAATGGGAAGTATGCAAAGATGTATGATTCAACAGTTATTTCTTTTTATGAGTTAACCGGAGGTGTTTTATGTTTTTCTATCTATTTATTGTTATCCAATAGTTTTTCAAAAGATTTTTTTATACTTCAACCTTCAGATTGGGTTTATTTGTTGATTCTGAGTTCGATATGTACTGCATATGCTTTTATTGCATCGGTAAGAGTAATGAAGTTTATAAGTCCTTACACAGTAATGCTTACCATAAATTTAGAACCTGTTTATGGAATCATATTGGCGTTATTAATTTTTAAAGACAAAGAAAAAATGAGTTCTGAATTTTATTTTGGAGCCATTTTGATATTAATCACTGTCATTTTAAATGGAGTTATTAAATATAAACTTAGAAATAGGAATAGTTCCTAGTGATTTCAATTTCTAAACTCCTAAAAATGTTTAAAAGTTAACATTAAAAATAACTTTTCTTAATAAGATAAAATTCTATCTTTGCTTTTCAAACAAACTTAAATTTATCAAAACCTATGGAATATTTAGATTTTGAACTTCCCATTAAAGAGTTGGAAGATCAATTGGACAAATGCCAAATTATTGGTGAAGAATCTAATGTTGATGTTGCCTCTACTTGCAAACAAATTGAGAAAAAATTAGAAGAAACTAAGAAAAAAATATACAAAAATCTTTCTGCTTGGCAACGGGTTCAGCTTTCCCGTCATCCAAGTCGTCCCTATACGATGGATCATGTAAGAGCTTTGTGCGGGAATACTTTTCTAGAACTTTTTGGGGATAGAAATTTTAAAGATGACAAAGCAATGATTGGTGGATTAGGAAAAATTGGTGGACAATCTTTTATGATTGTTGGTCAACAAAAAGGATTCAATACCAAAACACGTCAATTTAGAAATTTTGGAATGGCCAATCCTGAAGGGTATCGAAAAGCTCTTCGTTTGATGAAAATGGCTGAAAAATTCGGTATTCCTGTAGTTACTTTGATTGATACTCCCGGAGCTTATCCAGGTTTAGAAGCAGAAGAACGTGGACAAGGAGAAGCCATTGCTAGAAATATTCTGGAAATGATTCGATTAAAAACACCTATTATTACCGTAATTGTGGGGGAAGGAGCTTCAGGTGGAGCATTAGGAATTGGGGTAGGAGATAAGGTTTATATGTTAGAAAACACTTGGTATTCAGTCATTTCACCGGAATCTTGTTCCTCTATTTTGTGGAGAAGTTGGGAATATAAAGAACAAGCGGCTGAAGCACTTAAATTGACTTCCTATGACATGAAAAAGCAAAAGTTAATTGATGAAATTGTGCCAGAACCATTGGGCGGAGCTCATTATGACAGAGAAACTACATTTAAAACAGTAGAACAATATATTATCAAAGGATATAATGAAATAAAAGATTTATCAACAGCTGAATTGGTTGCTCAAAGGATGGACAAATACAGTAGGATGGGCGAATTTAAAGAATAATTCTTACATTATTATAGCAAAATCCGAAGCCTTGAAACTTCGGATTTTTTTTTGGTTATCAACAATAATATTTAGTTGTTAACAGTTATTTATTGACAACTACATAGTGCATTTTTTTATATTATAGTTACTTTAGCCTAATGGAAAATTTACGAAATATTAACCCGATAAAAGTAGATAAAACTACCATTATCAATCTTGAAAAAGGGAAATTGCCACCTCAAGCATTAGACTTGGAAGAGGCCGTTTTGGGTGCGATGATGATTGATAAAAAAGGGGTTGATGAAGTGATAGATATACTGCAGCCCGACGCTTTTTATAAAGACGCTCACAAACATATTTTTGAAGCAATCGTTCAGTTATTTACGGATACTCAACCAATTGACTTATTAACTGTTTCAGCTCAATTAAAAAAGAATGCAAAATTGGATTTGGTTGGAGGAGATTTTTACCTCATTCAATTGACGCAGAAAATTTCTTCCTCAGCACATATTGAATTTCATTCCAGAATTATTCTTCAAAAATTTATTCAGCGAAGTTTGATTAAAATTTCTTCTGAAATTATCGAAGAGTCGTATGATGAAACCACTGATGTATTTGATTTATTAGATAAAGCTGAATCTAAATTGTATGAAGTTACACAAGGAAATATTAAACGGAGTTCAGAAACGGCACAAAGTTTAGTTATTCAAGCCAAAAAACGTATCGAAGAAATAGCCAACAAAGAAGGATTGAGTGGCATAGCTACCGGTTTTGATAAATTAGACAAAGTAACTTCCGGATGGCAACCCAGTGATTTAATCATTATTGCAGCACGTCCCGGGATGGGAAAAACAGCCTTTGTGTTATCTATGGCTAGAAATATGGCTATTGATTATAATCAACCTGTTGCGGTTTTTTCTCTGGAAATGTCTTCCGTTCAGTTAATTACTCGTTTAATTTCTTCTGAAACCGGATTGTCTTCAGAGAAATTACGTACCGGAAAACTTGAAAAACACGAGTGGGAACAATTGAGTGTGAAAGTAAAAAACCTCGAAAAAGCTCCATTATATATTGATGATACCCCTTCACTTTCGATTTTCGATTTGCGTGCAAAAGCCAGACGTTTATCTTCTCAACACGGTATCAAATTAATTATTGTCGATTACCTTCAATTGATGACTGCCGGAGGTGGTGGAAAAGGAGGAGGAAATCGGGAACAGGAAATTTCAACCATTTCACGTAACTTGAAAGCATTAGCCAAAGAATTAAGCGTTCCTGTGATTGCTTTGTCACAGCTTTCCCGTGCGGTTGAAACACGTGGTTCTAGCAAAAGACCGTTACTTTCCGACCTTCGTGAATCTGGTGCAATTGAGCAAGATGCCGATATTGTGTCGTTTATTTATCGTCCGGAATATTATAAAATTGATGAATGGGATGATGATGAACACTCGCCTACAGAAGGTCAAGCGGAGTTTATAATTGCTAAACACCGAAACGGAAGTTTAGAAAATATCCGATTGAAATTCATCGGAAACCTTGGTAAATTTGATAATTTAGATGATTATTCCTCTGGCTTCAGTGATTTACCTTCTCGTATGAATGCTGAAGAAACCACTTTCATAACTAAAAACCTTCCAACTGCAAACGATGCTTTTGGTAGTAATATGAATTCAGAAGAAGAAGATTCAGACGTACCATTTTAAAATTTAGTATTAACCATATTTGTCAAATAAGATTTATTGATTGCTTGTTTGACTAATATGGTTAATAATTTTTTATCATTTTCTTCACACAAAATCGTTTATCTTTGGCTTAACAACTTATTTTGATGATCTAAAATGTTGAAGACTTTGAAAAAATCGATTCTATATTGTTTACTCTTTTTATTTTCCTTTTCGGTAAAAGCCAGTTTCATTCTTATACCGATGGACGAAGCTACTCAGCAAAACCATTTAAAAGCATATGGAATTACTTATTGGGCATTAGAAAAAGATTTCAAGGCCAGTTGGTTGCTCAATTATCGAGGAGGTTCTTTTTTGCTTCCTGATGCAGCAGAAATAAGGAAAGAATGTCAAATTCGTGGCGTTAGTTTTGAAATTCTTTCTGATGGACAAGCAAATCAAATTTTAGATGAAATCAGTAGTCCATCGCAAAATATGGAATCGGTTGTTTTGGAAAAAGCACCTAAAATTGCAGTTTATACCCCAAAAGGGAAACAACCTTGGGATGATGCTGTAACGTTGGTTTTAACGTATGCCGAAATTCCGTTTAAAGCCGTTTATGATGAAGAAGTTTTAACGGATCAACTACTCTTGTATGATTGGTTGCATTTGCATCATGAAGATTTTTCAGGGCAATACGGTAAATTTTTCGGAGCCTATCGAAATGCACCTTGGTATATTGAACAGAAAAAAGAAGCGGAAGCCTTAGCTACAAAATTAGGATATTCTAAAGTTTCTGAAGAGAAATTAGCTGTGGCCAAAAAAATAAGAGATTTTGTGATTGGAGGTGGTTTTATGTTTGCGATGTGTTCTGCAACAGATAGTTTTGATATTGCCTTGTCATCTGAAGGGGTTGATATTTGTGAGCCTATGTTTGATGGTGATGAAAGTGAGGCCAACTATCAATCTAAAATTGATTATTCTAGAACTTTCGCTTTTAAAGATTATATTTTAGAAAGATCGCCAACCGTGTATGAGTTTTCGGATATTGATATGACTACCAAACGCAAAATGCCGATGGAAAAGGATTATTTTACTTTGATGGAATATTCTGCAAAATGGGATCCAATTCCTAGTATGTTGTGTCAAAATCATACACAATTAGTCAAAGGTTTTATGGGTCAAACCACTGCTTTTGATAGTGAACGAATTAAATCACATGTGTTGGTCATGGGAGAAAATAGATTTAATGGTGAAGCTCGTTATATACACGGAACAAAAGGAAAAGGAATGTTTACCTATTTTGGCGGACATGACCCGGAAGATTATCAGCATTTGGTTGGCGATGCCCCTACTGTATTAGATTTACATCCGAATTCACCGGGATATCGATTGATTTTAAATAATGTACTGTTTCCTGCCGCTAAGAAAAAGAAACAGAAAACATAATGAAAACTTATACTATAATATTATCATAACTAAATAACCGAAAGTGATTTCTTCTTTCGGTTTTTTTTAATTCTTTATTGATTTTAACTCAAGTTCTCTTCATTTTCCTTATCTAAATATTCCTGAACAATACCAATAGCATTGGTAACCACATCACTTAAGGCAGTGATAAAAGTGCCTTCATCTGCAATATTGATGGCATGTTTGATCGCTTCAATTTCTTTTGGAATAATTTCGTAGGTAACTTCTCTATTTGCCAATTGAATTCCTTCTAAAATCAAATCAATAATTTCTTGTTCAGTTCGACCTCTTAAATGTTTTTCTTGTCGGATAATGATATGGTCAAACATTCGAGCCGCAATTTCAGCACAATCCCGAATATCTTCATCTCTTCTGTCGCCAACACCGGCAATAATTCCGATTTTTCGGGTAGCATCAATGTTACTCAACAAATCTTCAATGGCAGAATATCCGGCCGGATTGTGAGCAAAATCAATCATGACTTTGAATCGTTTAAATTCAAAAATGTTCATTCGACCAGGAGTTTGAGCTACACTCGGAATAAAAGTTTGTAAAGATAAACTAATGTCATCTGTTTTAAAACCATATAAATAACTAGCTAGTGTGGCTGCTAAAACATTTTGAATCATGAATTTTGCTTTTCCGCCTAAAGTCAATGGAATATGTAATACTTTTTCAATTCTAATTTTCCAATCTCCTTTTTTGATAGTCACAAAACCATTTTCATAAACAGCAACAATTTTACCTTCTTTACTTAATTTTTTAGCTACCGGATTTTCTTCATCCATAGAGAAATAAGCAATGTTGCAATTCAAATCGTTGGCAATTTTCATGCACTGATCGTCTTCGGCATTTAAAATGGCCCAACCGTCTTTTTTCACACTTCGAACAACTACACTTTTCACACGAGCCAAATCGTCTAGCGTATCAATGTCATTTAATCCCAAATGGTCTTCGCGAATGTTTGTTATAATTGCAATGTCACATCGGCTAAAGCCTAAACCAGCTCTTAAAATTCCACCTCGAGCAGTTTCTAAAACGGCAAATTCTACGGTTGGATCTTTCAAAATATATTCGGCACTCAAAGGTCCGGTTGTGTCACCTTTTTCCAACATGTGATTTTGAATATAAATTCCATCTGAAGTGGTGAAACCTACTCGGAAGCCATTATTTTTAACAATATGGGCTAACAATCGGGTAGTCGTTGTTTTTCCGTTTGTTCCGGTAACGGCAATAATTGGAATACGACTTGGTTTTCCTGGTGGATAAAGCATGTCAATTACCGGAGCAGCTACGTTTCTGGCCAATCCTTCAGAGGGGTCTAAATGCATTCTGAAACCTGGGGCTGCATTTACTTCTAAAATAACTCCGCCATTTTCTTTTAAAGGTTGGGTCAAATTTTCAGCCATTATATCAATTCCGCACACATCTAAACCAATTACACGTGAAATACGTTCAGCTAAAAAGATATTTTCAGGATGCATCATATCTGTTACATCTACTGAAGTTCCACCGGTGCTTAAATTAGCTGTTGATTTTAAATAAACCGTTTCTCCATTATTTGGTAAGGTTTCTAATGTGTAACCCATTTTTTCCAATAAATCAGTTGTATCTCGGTCTACAGTGATTTCAGTTAATACATTTTCATGTCCATAACCTCTTTTTGGGTCGAGGTTGGTAATGTCAATCAACTCCTGAATAGTGTTTTTTCCATTGCCAACTACGTGTGCAGGAACTCTTTTGGCGGCAGCAACCAATTTATTATCTATGACTAAAACCCGAAAATCAAATCCGGTAATAAATTTTTCAACAATTACTCGACGGCTATATTTTTTGGCGTGTTCTAAACCTTCTTTGGCATCTTCCCAAGTTACCACATTAATGGAAGCCCCTTTCCCATGATTACCATCTAATGGTTTTATAACAATAGGATAACCAATTTTTTTAATAGTAAGTTCTAAATCTTCTTCATCTACACAAATTGAACCACTTGCCACCGGAATGGAAGCCAATTCTAACATTCTCTTGGTTTCTTCTTTATTACAAGCAATATCAACAGCAATGTTACTAGTTTTACAAGTAATTGTAGCTTGAAAACGCATTTGATTAACTCCGTAACCTAATTGTACTAAGGAGTTTGTTCCCAATCGAATCCAAGGAATATCTCTCGAAACGGCTTCTTCGACAATGCTTCCGGTAGAAGGTCCAAGACGAACACGTTCCCGAATTTCTTTCATTTTTTTGATGTCCGCTTCTAAATCATAATCCGTACCGGCAATTAAAGCTTCGGCTATCCTTACTGAACTTTCAGCGGCAAACATTCCGACGTTTTCTTCCGTGTAACTAAAAACGACATTATAAACTCCAGGGGTTTTGGTCTCTCTTGTTCTTCCAAAACCGGTTTCCATTCCGGCAAGGGTTTGAATTTCTAAAGCTATGTGTTCGATAACATGTCCCATCCAAGTTCCTTTTTCAATACGCATAAAAAAACCACCTCGGACACCTTCTGAACAGCGGTGTTCTATCATGGCCGGAAACATAGCTTCCAATCTTTCTCTAAAACCGTCAATTTTATTGGTTGGATTTTGCTCCATTTCTTCTAAATCCAAACGCATTTGAATTAATTTTTTGCGTTGAATACTCCATAAATTTGGACCGCGAAGTGCTTGTACTTTTAATATTTTCATAAAACTTGAAATTGATTGGAAAAATTAGTTTTTGTTTTGTGAATGATTTTGTTAAAAATAAGAAATATTTACTTTGCTACTGTATTTTTTTTGCATATTATGCCAAAATTTTTTGAATTGATATGGAAAATACACATTGAGTTTTTAAGTGAGTTATTATTTACTTCATAAATAAGGGATTAAGTAAATTTTTCTGTTATTTACTATAGTTTGATTGTCGTGTTTAATTTACCTTAAAATAACTCAAAAATATTGCTGCCTATATAGATTTTACTATTTTTACAAAATGAATAGCAGAGGAAAATTAATTATCATTGGTGGAGCTGTTGATAAAGGCAGTTTTACTGAATCGAGTTTTGATCAGGATGTTTCTAAAAACATGAATTTCTTTGAAAAAGGAATTTTAAAACGAATCATAGACGAATCAAAATATAAAGAAAAATCAAGAATTGAAATCATCACAACAGCTTCAAAGATTCCGAGAGAAGTTGGTCCGGAATATGCCAAAGCATTTCAATATTTAAATGCAACCAACGTTGATGTTTTGCACATTGAACGTCGTGAACAAGCTAGTGAGCAAGAAAATATAGACCGTTTAAAAGCAGCTGACATTGTTATGTTTACCGGTGGGGACCAATTGCGATTATCATCCATTTTGGGAGGCACAAAGTTTCACGATATTTTATTGGATAAATATAAAAATGAACTTTTTATTTATGCCGGAACTTCGGCAGGAGCAGCAGCAGCCTCTAATAATATGATATATCAGGGAAGTAGTCATGAAGCACTTTTAAAAGGAGAAGTAAAAATCACCAGTGGTTTAGGGTTAATTGATGATGTGATTATTGATACACATTTTGTGCAAAGAGGTCGCATTGGACGTTTATTTCAAGCGGTTGTTGGAAACCCAAAAGTGTTAGGAATAGGCTTAGGAGAAGACACCGGACTTTTGATTACACACAATTCTAAAATGGAAGCCATAGGTTCTGGATTAGTTATTTTAGTTGATGGGCGAGAAATTAAAGATACTAATTTAACACAGGTAGAATTAGGTCAGCCAATTTCAATTAATCATTTAGTTACGCATGTCATGAGTATGCACGATACATTTGATTTAGAAACCTACAAAATGCACATTCATTCGTCACAATACGTATGAATTTAATTTTGAAATATTTTTGGAACACAGATTAGAGAAATTATATAAATTTTAAATTTCTCTAAACTGTGTCCCTTTTTAATTTACAGTTATGGCTAAAATAATTATCCACGGAGGTTTTTTCTCAGAATCTTCCACTAATCTAGAAACTAAAATTGCAAAGCAAGAGGCTTTATTGCGAATTGTTAAGGATTCTTATGAGTACCTTACTACACATTCGGCTTTAGAAACGGTTGTCTATGCTGTATCATTATTAGAAGATGATGAATTGTTCAATGCTGGTATTGGTTCACAAATTCAAAGCGATGGAAAAATCAGAATGAGTGCCGCAATAATGGATGGAACTTCTTTGAAAATGAGTGGCGTAATCAATATTGAAGAAGTAAAAAACCCAATTCAAGTAGCAGAAGTTTTGTTGAATGTTGACGATAGAGTTTTGGGAGGGAAAGGAGCAACCAGTTTTGCCAGAAAGCACGGATTTGAACCTTTTTCAACAGAAATTCCTCAAAGAAGAGCAGAGTATGAAGCTAAATTACAAGCTACGGGAATAGGAACTGTGGGTTGTGTTGCTTTAGATTCAAATGGCAAAATAGCTGTTGCTACTTCAACTGGCGGAAAAGGCTTTGAGATTGCGGGCAGAATTTCGGATTCAGCAACCGTTGCCGGAAATTATGCCAATGAATTTTGTGGTGTAAGTTTGACCGGAGTAGGAGAAGATATTGTAAGTGGAGCTGTTGCTACAAAAATTGTTACCCGAGTAACCGATGGATTCACTTTAGAAGCTGCTTTTGAAAAAACCTTTAATGAACTCAAACCGTTTGATGGTTTTGCAGGAGCAATTGCAATCGATAAAGAAGGAACTATTTTTCACAAGGATTCGCATCCAAGTATGGTCTTTGCAAGTTTTGACGGAGATAAGGTAGAGGTTTTCATGTAAATAAAATAGTTATAAAAAAATCCCAAACTTTCGATTGGGATTTTCTATGTAAGTAAGTTAAAATCGGATTGTTAAAACGTTTATTTTACTTTATTCAAAATTGCTTTAAAAGCTTCCGGATGATTCATTGCTAAATCAGCAAGCACTTTACGGTTCAATTCGATACCGTTAGCTTTTACTTTTCCGATAAATTGAGAATAACTCATTCCTTCCAAACGAGCACCAGCGTTAATACGCATGATCCATAAAGAACGGAAGTTTCTTTTGTTTTGTTTTCTATCACGGTAAGCATAAACCATGGCTTTTTCAACCGCGTTTTTAGCAACCGTCCAAACGTTTTTACGTCTACCAAAGAAACCTTTGGCTTGCTTTAATACTTTTTTTCTTCGTGCTCTTTTAGCAACAGAATTTACTGATCTTGGCATAATTTTCTTGTTTTTTGTAGTAGGCGTCCCGAATTTAATCAAGGGAACTTATTGGCCATACTCCAAGGTTATTAAAATTTTTTTAACCTAAAGAATTAATTTGTAATTGACATTTGAAATTGTCGATTAGATAATTCTTAATTGTTGTTTAATACTTTTCTCATCGGTTTTGTGAACCAAAGTCGAATGAGTTAAAGCTAATTTACGCTTTTTAGATTTTTTAGTCAAAATGTGACTTTTAAAAGCGTGTTTTCTCTTGATTTTTCCAGAGCCAGTTACTTTGAATCGCTTCTTAGCACTGGATTTTGTTTTCATTTTAGGCATAATTTCCCAAATTTATTTGTGATTCAACTTACTTACTTCTTTTTCTTAGGTGCGAGATACATAATCATTCGCTTCCCTTCTAATACCGGTAAAGCCTCTACTTTTCCCAGTTCTTCTAAATCTTGAGCTAAACGAAGCAAAAGAATTTGACCTTGTTCTTTATATATAATTGAACGTCCTTTAAAGAATACGAATGCTTTTAATTTAGCACCTTCTTTTAAGAATTTTTCAGCATTTTTCTTTTTAAACTCATAATCATGTTCGTCAGTTTGTGGTCCGAAACGGATTTCCTTCACCACAATTTGTGTCGATTTTGCTTTGAGCATTTTTTCTCTTTTCTTCTGCTCGTAAATAAACTTCCCATAGTCCATTAATTTACAAACAGGAGGCTCTGCATTGGGAGAAATTTCCACCAAATCAACCTCAAATTCTTCAGCTAAACGCAATGCTTCAGAAATTTTGTAAACTCCCGGCTCGATGTTTTCACCTACCAAACGAACTTCAGGTACACGAATTAAATTGTTAATTCGATGTGCTGCTTTTTTTTCTACTCTGGGTTGGTAACCCCTGTTGTTTCTAATTGCTATGGCTCTTTAATTTAAAGTTAAACGTCAAATGGTTTTAATGTATTGCTAATTTCTTCGTTTACAATTTTTGCAAATTCGTCAATTGTAACGGTGCTGTTTCCTCTTCCTTCTTGTCCGTGTCGTCTTATTGAAATGGTTCCGTTTTTTTCTTCTTCCTCACCAACAATAATCATGAACGGTATTTTTTTAACTTCTGCATCTCTGATTTTCTTGCCAATTGTCTCATTGCGGTTGTCAATCAGGCCGCGAATTTCGTGATTTTCTAGCAAACTTAAAACTTTTTGAGCATAATTTTCATATTTCTCACTCAAAGACAAGATTATAGCCTGCTCAGGCATCAACCAAAGTGGGAAGTTTCCTGCTGTATGTTCTAATAAAATGGCTATAAATCGTTCCATTGACCCAAAGGGTGCACGATGAATCATAACTGGTCTATGCATTTCGTTGTCAGCTCCTTTATAACTCAATTCAAAACGTTCCGGCAAGTTGTAATCCACTTGAATTGTTCCTAATTGCCATTGCCTTCCCAAAGCATCTTTTACCATGAAATCCAATTTCGGACCGTAGAATGCAGCTTCACCATATTCTACAACGGTATTTAAACCTTTGTCTCTGGCTGCATTGATAATGGCATTTTCTGCTTTTTCCCAATTTTCATCAGAACCTATGTATTTTTCTGTATTTTCCTTATCACGTAGGGATATTTGAGCCGTGAAGTTTTCAAATCCTAATGAATTGAAAACATATAAAACTAAATCAATTACTTTTTTAAATTCACTATCCAATTGGTCCGGAGTACAAAAAATATGTGCATCGTCCTGAGTAAATCCTCTCACACGTGTTAAGCCATGTAATTCTCCACTTTGTTCATAACGGTAAACGGTTCCAAATTCAGCATAACGTTTCGGTAAATCTTTATAACTCCAAGGTCTTGTATTATAAATTTCACAGTGATGAGGACAATTCATTGGTTTTAACAAAAACTCTTCACCTTCTGCCGGTGTATGAATCGGTTGAAAACTATCGGCACCATATTTTGCATAATGTCCCGACGTTACATATAATTCTTTCTGACCAATATGTGGAGTAACCACTTGTTCGTAGCCAGCTTTTTTCTGAGCTTTTTTCAAAAATTGTTCTAAACGGTCACGTAAAGCAGCTCCTTTTGGTAACCACAATGGTAAACCTTGCCCAACTTTTTGAGAAAAAGCAAATAAATCTAATTCTTTTCCTAATTTTCTATGGTCGCGACGCTTGGCTTCCTCTAATAATTCTAAATAATCAGTTAGGTCTTTTTGTTTTGGGAATGAAATTCCATAAACACGCGTTAATTGCTTATTTTTCTCATCACCTCTCCAATAAGCACCCGCAACACTCATGATTTTCATTGCTTTGATAATTCCGGTATTAGGAATGTGTCCACCACGACATAAATCAAAGAAATTAGAATGATCACAAAAGGTTATTGTTCCATCTTCTAAATTTGAAATTAATTCTGTTTTGTATTCATTATTTTTATATATCGATAATGCTTCGGCTTTAGAAACCGGTCTCATTCTGAATTCGTGTTTCTCTCTGGCAATTTCTAAAATTCGGTCTTCAATCGCTTTAAAATCGGCTTCGACAATTTTTTTGTCTCCAAAATCAACATCATAATAAAAACCATTCTCAATTGCAGGACCTAACGTCAATTTAATACCGGGATATAATTCTTCTAATACTTGAGCCATAACGTGGGAAGTAGAATGCCAAAAAGCTTTTTTACCTTCTTTGTCATTCCATGTAAATAAAACAAGTGCTCCATCCGTCGTCAAAGAAGTTTCAGTTTCAATAGTTGTATCATTGAAAGAAGCAGAAATTACATTTCTGGCTAAACCTTCACTAATGCTTTTAGCAACATCCATTGGCGTTACACCTGAGCTAAATTCTTTTACCGAACCATCCGGCAGCGTAATCTTTATCATTCCTTCTGTTTTTTAATGGAATGCAAATATATAAGATTACCAAATCACATACAATATATATGTTGCTTATACTCATAAGTATTTTTTTGTTTTTTATTGTTTTGTGTTTTTAATATCAATTTTAGTTTAAAAATATCCACCATGATTTTAGCAAAAACGAGATTTCGCTTAAGTTAACAACACTTAAACTAATGCTAATTAATATTGATTTTAATTGCTTAAACGTAACTTTGTATAAAAATTGATTATGAAAATATTAATTACAGGTGCAACAGGAATGGTTGGTAAAGAACTGGTTTCCCTGTTATTACAAAATGGAATAACGGTTCATTATTTAACAACTTCAAAAGATAAAATAATAAATAAACCAAATTATTATGGTTTTTATTGGAGTCCACAAGAAGGTTATATCGATGAAAATTGTTTAATGGGTGTAGAATCAATTATTCATTTAGCCGGAGCCACGGTTTCGAAACGATGGACGAACAATTATAAACAAGAAATAATAGAGAGTCGGATTATTTCCTCTTCATTATTGTATAATTGCTTAAAAAATCATCCTAATCAAGTGAAGCAACTAGTTTCTGCTTCTGCTATAGGAATATATCCAAATAGTTTGACTCTAGTATATACCGAAGAAAACACAACTTCAGACGATAGTTTTCTTGGGAATGTAGTGGTAAAATGGGAGGAAAGTGTTGATGTTTTTAAAGTACTTAATATAAAAGTTTGCAAGCTCCGAATAGGCCTTGTTTTATCAAATAAAGGAGGAGCTTTATTAGAAATGCTAAAACCAATTCAAGTGGGATTGGGGTCGGCATTTGGCTCGGGTAAGCAAGTTCAATCGTGGATTCACGTGGAAGATTTAGCTAACATGTTTTTTTATGCTGTTCAAAACCAATGGTATGGAGCGTATAATGCTGTAGCTCCTAATCCTGTAACCAATTCAGAATTAATTAAGACTATTGCTAAAACGGTAAATAAACCCTTGTTTATGCCAAATATTCCAAAATTTGTGATGTCATTAGTTTTAGGGGAAATGCACCAATTACTTTTTTCCAGTCAACATGTTAGCTCTCGAAAAGCTGAAAAAAACGGTTTTCAATTTCGATACCGTGATTTAGCCAAGACATTAGATAATTTGTTGTCATAAAAAAAAAGCTCTTCAATTGAGGAGCTTCTTATAAAGTGTAAGATGAAATAATAATTAATTTGTTGCAGTAATGCTAACTTTTAATTCGATTTCGTCGTCTACGAATTTGTCTTTTAAATTGTCAAATACAGATTTTGAAGCATAATTTACATTCCAATGTGTTCTGTCAATTTTGAATGTTTCACTATTTAATGTCACTGTATTTCCATCTACTAAAATCATAGCAGGGAAAGAAACTGGTTTAGTAATTCCTTTTAAAGTTAAATTACCGGAAACAGTAGTAACGGCATCAACCGTTGCAACAGATGTAATTTCAAAAGTTCCTTCCGGGAATTTTTTAGTATTAAAGAAATGATCTGCATCTTCTACTTTTCCTAATCCTTTTAAGTGGCCTTCTAAGTCTTCTTTTCCGTCACCGGCTTTTAAATCCAAAACAGTGATACTGTTCATGTCAATGGTGAATTTACCGCTTTCCACTTTTCCATTATTTAAAGACAATTCTCCGTTTGAAAGAGCAATGGTTCCATTATGTTTTCCGGCTGGCTTAGAGCCAACCCACTCGATGGTAGATTTGGTAGTATCTACTTTATACGTTGTGGCTGTTTCAGCAGCAATTGCCGCATTTTCTAACGGTTCTATTGCTTCTGCCTTGTCATTTTTACAAGAAGTTAAAGAAAGTGTAGTTAGGACTACTAAGCATAAAATGATTTTTTTCATAGTTTTTTAGTTTTAAGTTTGAACAAAAATAGAAAACCAACACGCCCATTTTTCATAAAAAAATATTAAATTTTGGCACATTGATTTTGAAGAAAATCGATTAAAAAAATTATTTACGCTGACAATTTGACATTTTTAAACAAATGGCAGTACTTTTGCAATCCAAAATTTAACAACGAATGTTCAAAAATTTTTTTAAGCAGATGAATCAAGAGAATACTGAAAATATAGAAAAGGAAATCATTGAAAATGAATCAACTTCAGAACAAACTCAGGAAGATATTGAAATTCCTGTAGTTGAATTGACAAATGAAGAAAAATTACAGGAAGACTTAGCTAAAGAAAAAGATAAATTTTTGCGTCTTTTTGCAGAATTTGAAAACTTCAAAAAAAGAACTGCTAAAGAGCGAATTGATTTGTTTAAAACGGCCAATCAAGAAGTTTTGGTTGCAATGTTGCCTGTTATGGATGATTTTGATAGAGCAATGGTTCAAATTTCTAAAACAGAGGATGAATTATTGTTGAAAGGTGTTGAATTGATTCATGAAAAATTAAAGTCTACTTTAGTTTCTAAAGGATTAGAACAAGTGGAAATTAGTGTTGGCGATGTTTTCAATGCTGATTTTGCCGAAGCCATTACACAAATTCCTGCTCCATCGGATGATTTGAAAGGTAAAATTGTAGATGTCGTTGAAAAAGGATATAAATTGGGTGATAAAATAATTCGTTTTCCTAAAGTTGTTATCGGTCAATAGAGACAGTTCTCGACCTATCCGTATGAAGTAATTAAAATAGGAAATTGAATTGAATAAATTTGGTATTTTAAAACATGAAAAAAGATTTTTACGAAATATTAGGCGTTACTAAAAGTGCATCGGCTGAGGAAATTAAGAAAGCTTATCGCAAGAAAGCAATTGAGTTTCACCCAGATAAAAATCCGGGAAATAAAGAAGCAGAAGAAAATTTCAAAAAAGCAGCTGAAGCTTATGAAGTGCTGAGCGATCCTAATAAAAAAGCAAAATACGATCAATATGGTCATGCTGCATTTGATGGCAATGGTGGATTTGGCGGCGGTGGCGGAATGAACATGGATGACATTTTCAGTCAATTTGGCGACATTTTCGGAAGTGCTTTTGGGGGAGGATTTAGTGGAGGTTTTGGCGGTGGTCAACGCAGAATGAAAGGTAGCAATTTACGAATAAAAGTTAAATTAACATTAGAGGAAATTGCCTTTGGAGTTGAGAAAAAAGTAAAAGTTAAACGGAAAGTT
The DNA here is from genome assembly GCA_022709825.1 of Bacteroidota bacterium. Taxonomy (GTDB): domain Bacteria; phylum Bacteroidota; class Bacteroidia; order Flavobacteriales; family Flavobacteriaceae; genus Flavobacterium. The sequence goes on from JAKLIC010000001.1 coordinate 36,087, forward strand.
CAAGCTCCCGGTGTTTCTTATAAAACATGTGGAACTTGTAATGGTTCGGGTCAGGTTTTACGTGTAACCAATACAATTTTAGGTAGAATGCAAACGGCAACTACTTGTCCAACTTGTGGTGGTTCAGGTCAATCTATCAGTTCAAAACCAGCAAATGCCGATGCACAAGGAATGATTTTGGAAGACGAAACCGTTTCGATTAAAATTCCTGCCGGTGTTGTTAACGAGATGCAATTAAAAGTAACAGGTAAAGGAAACGATGCTCCGGGTAATGGAATTCCAGGTGATTTAATTGTTGCTATTGAAGAAATTGAACATGAATTTTTAAAACGAGAAGGAGAAAATCTTCATTATGATTTATACATCAGCGTGGCTGAGGCTGCATTAGGTGTTTCTAAAGAAATTGAAGCTGTTGGTGGAAAAGTGAGAATCAAATTAGAAGAAGGAATACAGTCAGGTAAAATTTTAAGATTAAAAGGAAAAGGAATTCCAAGTTTAAATTCATACGGGAATGGTGATTTATTAGTTCATATAAATGTTTGGACACCAAAGACTTTAAACAAAGAGCAACGTCAATTTTTTGAGAAAATGCTGACGGATGAAAACTTCATTCCACATCCTGAAAAATCAGATAAATCTTTTTTTGAAAAAGTTAAAGATATGTTTTCATAATATGAAAAAAATATTTACATTTGAACTTTACTAGGAAACTAGTAGATTCTTTTTCATAGCAATTTTTCCCATCCTTATGCAAATAAGGGTGGGTTTTTTTTGTAACAAACGTAGCTAAAAATGTACTAATTCCGTATATTTACCAAAACTCAAAAATAGGTATGAGCAACATTCTGGAAGTACGCCAAGTCGTCAAAAAATACGGCGAATTTACCGCACTCAATAGTGTTTCTTTAACGGTCCCGAAAGGTAGTATTTATGGATTATTAGGTCCAAACGGAGCCGGAAAAACATCATTAATCCGTATCATCAATCAAATTACAATGCCTGACAGTGGTGAAATTCTGTTAGACGGCGAATTGCTTCAACCACATCACATCCAACATATTGGATATCTTCCAGAAGAGCGAGGTTTGTATAAATCGATGAAAGTGGGTGAGCAATGTTTATATTTGGCTCAACTCAAAGGATTATCAAAACAGGAAGCCAAAAAACAATTGGATTATTGGTTTGATAAATTAGAAATTCAAGGTTGGTGGAATAAAAAAATTGAAGAGCTTTCCAAAGGAATGGCTCAAAAAGTTCAATTTGTTGTCACTGTTTTGCATAAACCAAAATTGTTGATTTTTGACGAACCATTTTCGGGTTTTGATCCTGTAAATGCCAATATTATTAAAGATGAAATTTTGGAGTTGAAAAAAAATGGTGCTACTATAATTTTTTCGACTCATCGAATGGAAAGTGTAGAAGAATTATGTGACGATATTGCTCTGATTCATAAATCGAATAAACTAATCGAGGGAAAATTGACCGATGTGAAACGACAACATCGAACCAATAGTTTTGAAGTCGGAATTTTAACCAATAATGTGGAAGGATTAATGATTGATTTATCGCAAAAGTTTAAGGTTAATCAAGCACAATTTAAATCGTTAAACGATGATTTAAAACTAGAAATCTCCATTGGAACTTCAAGTCCTAATGAATTACTTCAAATTTTGACCGGTAGAGGACAAGTGACCCATTTTGTTGAAAAAATCCCATCTGCCAATGATATATTTATTAAAACCGTAAGTGAATCCTAATGAGTGTATTATCTTTAATAATCAAAAGAGAGTTTATTGCGAAAGTCCGCAACAAATCATTCATTGTCATGACTTTTTTGAGTCCGCTATTGTTTGTGGGAATTGCTGTTTTTGTGGGTTATTTGGCTTCAATGAAAGCTGATTTAAAAAGCATTGCCATTCATGATGAAAGTGGTTATTTTGTGAATGAATTTAAAAATGATGCCGAATTTTCGTATCACGATTTGTCAAAAATAGATATAAATTTTTTGAAGGATAGCATCATCAGCGAACGTTATGAAGGGTTGATATATTTCCCAAAAACAGCTAGCTTAGCTGAGATTCAAAAAAGCATACAATATATTTCAAATGATAGTCCATCAATGGATTATATCATGGATATTGAAGAAATTATTGCTAAGAAAATCACGCAAGCCAATTATGAAAAAATTGGATTGGATACTTTAAAAATCAATAGTGCTAAAGCAAATGTAGATATTGTTTTGAAAAAATCTACCGGAGAAGATACTGTCAAAGGTTTGAACGAAATCAAATTGTTTTTGGGAGGTATTTTCGGGTATTTAATCATGATGTTTATTGTAATTTACGGCAACTTTGTCATGCGAAGTGTCATTGAAGAAAAAACGAATCGTATCATCGAAATCATTATTTCATCAGTGAAACCATTTCAATTGATGATGGGTAAAATCATCGGAAATTCATTAGCCGGAATTTTACAATTTTTAATTTGGACAATTTTAGGATTAGTGCTATTTTTTGTGTTTTCTTCTTTATTCGGCATGCAAATGGGAGCATCAACAACAGTTACTCCCGATATGGTAGCTTCAGCAAATCCGAATGGTTTTGCAGAGAAATTACCTTTATACATCAATGAATTTAAACAATTACCACTAGGTACGCTTTTGGTTTCATTTGTCATATATTTTATTGGAGGTTTCTTTTTATACAGTTCATTTTATGCCGCCATAGGGGCAGCTGTGGATAACGAAACTGATTCACAACAGTTTTTATTGCCAATTATTTTACCGTTAATTTTAGGAGTTTACATAGGTTTTTTCACTGTTTTAAATGACCCACATGGAACTGTTGCAACAGTGTTTTCAATTATTCCGTTAACTTCACCCATTGTGATGCTGATGCGAATTCCATTTGGAGTACCTTGGTGGCAATTGGTTTTGTCAATGGTTATATTGTATGCAACCTTTTTATTTGTGGTGTGGTTCGCCGCAAAAATTTATCGTGTCGGAATCTTAATGTATGGCAAAAAACCAAGTTGGAAAGAATTATATAAATGGTTGAAGTATTAACCTCATTTTTTAAATAAATAATAACATACGTTTTTCAGTACATCAGTACCTTAGCACCAAAAAAAATGTCAAAAATATTAATCATTGAAGATGAAGCCGCTATCCGAAGAGTTTTGACAAAGATTCTTTCGGAAGAAAATGATACCTATCAAGTAGAAGATGTTGAAGACGGAATTCAAGGTCTTGAAAAAATTAAAAACGAAGACTACGATTTGGTACTTTGCGATATTAAAATGCCAAAAATGGATGGAGTTGAAGTATTGGAAGCAATCAAAAAATTGAAACCAGAAATTCCGGTAGTGATGATTTCCGGACACGGAGATTTGGAAACAGCTGTAAATACCATGCGTTTGGGGGCATTTGATTATATTTCGAAACCACCCGATTTAAATCGATTATTGAACACTGTTCGAAATGCTTTAGACAGAAAACAACTCGTTGTTGAAAATAAAATACTGAAAAAGAAAGTCAGTAAAAATTATGAAATGATAGGGGAGTCAGAGCCTATTAATCATATCAAAAGCATGATTGAAAAAGTGGCTCCAACCGATGCACGGGTATTAATTACAGGTCCAAACGGCACCGGAAAAGAATTAGTGGCTCATCAATTACATGAAAAAAGTGAACGAGCCTCTTTTCCAATCATTGAAGTGAATTGTGCTGCCATTCCTTCGGAATTAATCGAGAGTGAGTTATTCGGACATGTGAAAGGAGCTTTTACATCAGCAGTAAAAGACCGAGCCGGAAAATTTGAAGCTGCAGATGGCGGAACCATTTTTTTAGATGAAATTGGTGATATGAGTTTAGCAGCACAAGCCAAAGTACTTCGTGCACTTCAGGAAAGTTTAATTCAACGGGTAGGTGCTGATAAAGATATTAAAGTGAATGTTCGTGTGCTGGCAGCTACAAATAAAGATTTAAAAAAGGAAATAGCCGAAGGTCGTTTTCGTGAAGATCTATACCATCGATTGGCGGTCATTTTAATTAAGGTTCCTGCTCTAAATGAACGAAGAGATGATATTCCCCTATTAATTGAACATTTTGCTTCTAAAATTGCTGAAGAACAAGGTAATTCTCCAAAACATTTTTCATTAAATGCTATTAATTTATTGAAGGAATACGATTGGACCGGAAATATTCGCGAACTTCGCAACGTGGTAGAACGTTTAATCATATTGGGAGGAAATGAAATTTCTGAGAATGATGTAAAACTATTTGCGAGTAAGTAAAATGGTAATTGGTAGTAGGCGAAAAAAAATCCCTTTAACAATCATCCATTACCTTAAAAATGAAATATGCAATTAAAAAAAATAAATCCCAAGCTTCAGCAGGCTTTAATTGAAAATGGTCTAACAGAAGCGAATGAATTACAGCATGAAACCTTTTCAACTTTAAAAAGTGGAGTAGATGCTGTTATACAGTCGCCCCCTAAAAGCGGAAAAACAACTACGCTTGTTTTAAATGTTATTCAGCGATTAGAAAAAGCGATTGGTGAAAGCACAAGAGCCTTAGTTATGGTTGAAAATCGTGATAAAGTGCTCGAAACAGTCGAGTTATTTCAAAAATTAGGCAATCATTTAGATTTGCGTGTTATTGGTGTGCATGAAAAAGGGGATATTGATTATGACAAAAATCAAATTTCTTTGGGTATGGATATTTTAGTTGGAACGCCAACTAAAATAAACGATATGTTCTCTTCTGCAGGATTTAACATGAATACAATTAAGCTATTTATGGTTGATGATGCCGAAGTTATGTTCAGAAACCGAATGGACGCTATCATTTTAAGACTTTCTTTGAGTGTAGAGAAAACGCAACGCGTCTTTTTTTGTTCAACTATCACAGAACGTGTAGAAGTTTTAGCAGATAAAATTATGATTGAACCGCTTTTCTTTGAAGCGGAATAAACTTATTACCAATTACTTTTAACACTTAACCTTTACAAAATGGGCATGATCAAAATATTTTCAGGAAGTGAAATTTTAGCTTCAGCATTAAATGAAAAAATAGAAGCTATCGGGGTTGATGTTTTAAAAAAAGACAATATTCAATCAGCACGCTTGGGTGGTTTCGGAAATTCTGATTTAGCTGTTGAGTTATTTATTGACGAACGTTATTATGGCAAAGTCAATGATGTAATTGAAGAGTTTAGAATGAGTATTTAATTCTCATCTAAATATTTTCAAGTAATACGCCAAGACCGATATAAACACTCCGAACATTCCAATAAAAGCAAACGAATACCGCAAACTGGTTAATTCGGCGATATGACCAATGATTGGTGGTCCCATTAAAAATCCTAAGAAACTTATTCCGGTCACAATCGTTAATGCTTCCCCTGTTGGTAAAGTTGTGATTCGTCCCGTAGTGCTGTAAACAATAGGAATGACATTAGAAACCCCAAATCCAACCATCATAAATGCGATTGTACTTGGAATCAAATACGGAAAAATTACAGCAGTATACAATCCCATCGAAATAGTAATTCCACTAAATAGTAATATTTTTTTTGCACCAAATTTCCGCACTAAAATATCACTTAAAAATCGTCCGGAGGCCATAGTAACCATGAATGATGTATAGCCTAAAATGACCAAAGCTCCCGGAGCTTTTACAATGTCCTTAAAATATACTCCACTCCAATCGAACATAATTCCTTCACTTGCCATACAACAAAAACCGATTACACCCAACCAAACCAATGATTTATCGGGTTTTCCAAATCGGGGTTTTAATTCAAATGAATCACTTTTTACCACTTTGACTTTAGCCAGATTTCGATAATTGATAAAGATGATTACTCCGACAAGGGCAAATACAATAAGGAAATGCTGGTAAGGCGTCAATTTAAAAGCCATCATAACCAAACCTACCAAAGCTCCACAGAATCCCGCTAAACTCCAAGAACCATGAAACGAACCCATGATTGCTTTTTTAAATATCTGTTCGGTGTAAACGCCTTGTGTGTTAATTGAAATATTACTGAAATTTCCGCAAATTCCAAAAAGATATAATCCAAGTGCCAATTGCCAAGGTTGTTCGGCTAAACCAATATTTGTTAAACTAAAAGCATAAAAAGGTAATGCAAATAACAATACTTTTCTACTTCCAAAACGAGTAACAATTTTTCCGGAGAAAGGCATGGCAGAAAGTTGTCCAATAGGGAGTGCGAACAAAATAGTTCCCAATTCACCTTCGCTTAAATTTAAAAAAGATTTGATATCAGGAATTCTACTTGCCCATGAAGCAAAACAAAAACCCATCCCGAAGTAAAAAAACGACATCGCCAAACGCATCCGGTTCAAATAGGATTGTTTTGCTTTTTGATAGCTTTTTTTGTGTTTTTGCTGCGGAATAATTTTTCCTAAAAAACTGTAATCAATTAAAGGCATCTTTTTTATTAACTAATTGAGACTACGAAATTAATTAAAAAAATAGTGTTAGAACTTGATTTGTATGCCTTTGGCAAACTAATTATCCATTTTTCAAGAATTGTCTTGTTGAATTATGATATCCAAAATTAAATGTGGTACAATTTATCATTTTCAAACATTCGGATTCCACAAATCGGTTATCTTTGCACCTTGAAAAATCAGAAATGTGAACTGACTTCCAGTTTCCATCTTCTAACTTCCAACTTAAAAATATGATTACAGTTAACGATATTGCCGTTCATTTTGGCGGAACCACTTTGTTTAGCGACGTTTCTTTCGCTATTAATGAAAATGATAAAATTGCCTTGATGGGTAAAAACGGTGCCGGTAAATCGACACTATTGAAAATTATCGCCGGAGAAGCAAAGGCTTCAACCGGAAACATTTCAGCTCCAAAAGATGCAGTGATTGCCTATTTGCCACAGCATTTATTAACGAAAGATGATGCGACGGTGATGGAAGAAGCTTCGAAAGCTTTTGCAGAAATCTTTGACATGAAAAATGAAATCGATCATCTCAATGAACAATTGACTATTCGAACCGATTATGAAAGCGACGATTATATGAAATTAATCGAGCGTGTGTCTGAAGTCAGTGAGAAATATTATTCTATTGAAGAAGTCAACTATGAAGCTGAGGTAGAAAAAGTATTAAAAGGTTTGGGTTTTGAACGCGAAGATTTTAACCGACCCACTTCTGAATTTTCCGGTGGCTGGAGAATGCGAATTGAATTGGCCAAGATTCTTTTGAAAAAACCCGATTTGATTTTATTGGATGAGCCTACCAATCACATGGATATTGAAAGTATTCAATGGTTAGAAGAGTTTTTAATCAATTCGGCCAAAGCGGTGATGGTCATTTCACATGATAGAGCTTTTGTCGATAATATCACCAATCGTACTATTGAAGTAACGATGGGTCGTATTTATGATTACAAAGCCAAATATTCGCATTATTTGGAGTTGCGTAAAGACCGAAGAGTGCATCAACAAAAAGCCTATGATGAACAGCAAAAAATGATTGCTGATAATATGGAGTTTATTGAGCGATTTAAAGGAACGTATTCAAAAACGTTGCAAGTACAATCGCGTGTGAAAATGTTAGAAAAATTAGTTCCGGTTGAAATTGACGAAATTGATAATTCGGCTTTGAAATTGAAATTCCCATCTTCTTTACGTTCTGGTCAATATCCGGTGGTGGTGAAAGATTTGGAAAAATCATACGGTGATCATTTGATTTTTAAAGATGCCAATATTGTGATTGAACGCGGTGATAAAGTAGCTTTTGTGGGCAAAAATGGCGAAGGAAAATCAACCATGATTAAAGCCATTATGAAAGAAATTGAAATCAATGGCGGAAGTGTTGAGATTGGTCACAATGCACAAATAGGCTATTTTGCTCAAAACCAAGCTTCGATGTTGGATGAAAATGCTACTATTTTTGAAACGATTGATGATATTGCTGTTGGTGAAGTTCGCACACAAATTAAAAATATTTTAGGAGCATTCATGTTCCAAGGTGATGATATTACCAAGAAAGTAAAAGTTTTGTCCGGTGGAGAAAAAACACGGTTGGCAATGATTAAATTATTGTTGGAACCAGTGAATTTATTGATTTTAGATGAGCCATCCAATCACTTAGATATGAAAACCAAAGACATCATCAAAGATGCTTTACGTGATTTTGATGGGACTTTGATTTTAGTTTCCCACGATAGAGATTTCCTTGACGGATTGGCTACCAAAGTTTTCGAATTTGGTCATAAACGCGTGAAAGAACATTTTGAAGACATCAAAGGATTTTTAGCTATGAAAAAAATGGAAAGTTTAAGGGAGATTGAAAAATAGGAAAAAGTTTATTATTGTTTTATAAATAAAAATATCCCGTTAAAAATTAACGGGATATTTTTTTTAAATGAATTAACAACAGTATTATAAATCAGTAATAATGAATTGACTTCTTCTGTTTAATTGGTGTTCAGCTTCAGAGCATTCTACATTATCAGCACATTTGTTTACCAATTGGGTTTCTCCATAGCCTTTTGCTGTTAAACGTTCCGGAGCTATTCCGTGTTTGATTAACCAATCTCTAGTTGATTTTGCCCTACGGTCAGACAATACTTCATTGTATTTATGAGTTTGACGACTATCTGTGTGTGAACGAATATCAATTTTCATCGTTGGATATTGGTTTAATACATCTAAAATTTTAGCAATATCTATCGCAGCATCTGGTCTTATGTTCCATTTGTCTAAATCAAAATAGATGAGGTTTATTCCAAATACGTCAGCTAAATCACCTCCTACAGGAATTGCTTTAACAGCACTGTCTAATTCAATTGGTAATTCTGTTATACCGCTTTCTTTGGCAATTATTACCGGAACTTCTTTTGTTGTGTAAGCTTCTTTTTCAGCTCTTACATAATATTTTTTCTCACAATCGACAATTCCAAAATCATAACGACCATCAAGGCCAGAAATAGTATCTCTTAACTTAGTGAATTTTTCATCAAATAATGTCAGTTTTGTGTTTGGAAGAATTGCACCTGTATTTGCATCTGTAACAATACCTACTAGTGATTGCTCACAATCCCAATCAATTTCACGAGTTTCTAAGAATTTATAGATATCGTCATTTCCAACACCCGGTCTGTTTGAAGTTAAAAATCCTCTTTTTGAAGTTTTATTGATAATCAGGGCAAAATCATCATATTGACTATTTGCAGATTCTCCAACATTATGAACTTGTTTAAACGAACCGTCTTTTTCTAATTTAGTTATGAAAATGTCTAATCCACCTAATCCTGGATGACCATCAGAAGCAAAATACAATTCATTGTCCGAAGTAATAAACGGGAATGTTTCACGACCTTCTGTGTTGATGTCAGAGCCCAAGTTTACAGGCGTTCCGAAAGAACCATCTTCTTTGATGTCTACTTTATAAAGATCAGATAAGCCTTTTGTTCCTGGCATATCAGAGGCAAAATATAATGTTTTTTCATCAGCACTCAACGTTGGATGAGCAACTTGATAGCTATCGCTATTAAAAGGTAAAGCAGTGATATTTATCCATTTATCTTCTTCAAGAGTAGCTTTATATATTTTTAATAAAGTAACCTTGTTTGCATCTTTTCCTTTTTTACCATCTAAGAAATTATTACGGGTAAAATAAACTGTCTTACCATCTTTAGTATAGGCAGGAGTTGATTCGTGGAATTTAGTATTCAATTTCTTACCATATTTTCCTGCAGAAGATAAAACGCCTTCAGTAGTCATATCTGCTGAATATAGATTTGAAAAATATTGGTCAGTCCAACTGTGTTTTCTTTTCGAAAAATTACCTGTATCACGAGTGGATGTAAAAACCACCTTGTCCAGATAAAATGCAGGACCATAATCTGAATATTCCGAATTGATTCCGGCATCTTCAATTTTATATCGACCTGAGTTTTTCTTGATTTCTTCGCGGTAATCTTTTTTAGTTTTCGCTATTAAACCTCTTGAGTCATTTCCGCTTTTCAGATTAAATTTTGCCATCATTTCATCAGCTTTAGCGTAATTGCCAACTCCTTTTAATGATTGTGCGTAACGGAAAAAATATTCAGGTTCAACTTCTTCGGTCATTGCAAAAAGTTCACCATACCATTTTTCAGCGTTCACTAAATCGGCATTGTAATAGTAGGCATTTCCAATTTTTTGCAACATATCAGGCGTTTTAAAGCCTTTTTCGGCCACTCGCTCATAGGTTTTAATTGCATCTATGTAGGCGAATTTATCATAGTTCTTATCTGCTTTTTTTACTCCCGCTTTTTGGGCTGAAACATTTAAAGCGATACAACTTAATAAAGTGATGTATATAAATTTTATTTTCATGACTGTTGCTTATTAGAAGAATCTTGGTGAAACAATTTTGTTATGTCTTTGGAACAATTCAAAGCGTAAAAATACTTCATGTGAACCTGAATTGTAGTTTTTTAATTCTGTTGTTTCCATATCATAGCCATATCCTATGTATAATCCGTCGGAAACTTGAAATCCTGCCATTGCACTAACGGCAGCATCCCATCTCCAAGCAGCACCTAACACAAATTTATCCATTATTAGGAAATTAGCGGATAAGTCTACTTGTAATGGAGCACCTTCAGTAGCTTTAGTCATTAAGGCAGGTTTAAACTTAAGATTGTAACTTAAATCGAAAACATGACCTGCAATAAAATAAAAACTCATTCTTTCTTTATTGATTGCAACAGAGTTGTCATCATAACGGGTAGTCTCAAAAAAGCTAGGAACAGAAAGACCAAAGTATGTTTTATCCGAATGGAAATAAACACCGGCTCCAATATTAGGAGTGAACTTATTTTCTAGATCTGCAAACTGTGGATCTCCTTGATCAGCTGGATTTAACTTATTTACATCCAAGTTAAATAAATTTGCCGATGCTTTAATACCAAACGAAAGTTTGTAGGTTTCAGAGGTATTAATGGAGTAAGATAAATCTGCTGAAATAGTGTTCTCGTTTGTTGGACCTATTCGATCATTTACAAAGGATAAACCTAAACCTAGATTACTCTCATTTATTGGTGTGTTAATAGAGGCAGTATTCGTTACTGGTGCACCATCTAATCCAACCCATTGGGTTCTGTGCAGTCCGAAAATACTCATTACTCCTCTCGATCCGGCATAAGCAGGATTGACATTTATTGTGTTATACATGTATTGCGTATACTGAGCATCTTGCTGAGCGAATCCAGCAAAACCTGTTAACATCAAAGCGAAAAATAAAAATTTTGTTCTCATTTAGTTTCTTTTTTTAGAAACCCGAGGGTCGTTAAACCCTCAGGAGTTTATTTTATCTTGTTAGGTACAAATATCCAGATTTATTTACAACATCTCCATCAAATGTAGTATACTGAATGATATAGAAATAGGTTCCGGTTGGTAATTCAGCAGACTTATTAACTGTCGCTCTACCTTCAGAAACACCTCGGAATGCTTTGGAACTATTATCATAGTTCTGAACATCATACACTAACACGCCCCAACGGTTATAGATTTCAACTGAATTACTCGAATAGCATTCAGTATTTTCAATGTTTTCAATATTGAAAAATTCATTCAAGCCATCTCCATTTGGAGACATCGCATTATAAATATTAATAGCATTACAAGGGAATGGAATACAATCATCATTTACATTCATTGTAACTTCATATATTCTTGGACAAGAACCTTCAGTAATTTCATATCTAAAGATGTAATTTCCAATAGCCGTTACTAGAGTTGGTGTAAAGATATTATTATTTAATGCACCAGTATTATTTACATCAATCCAAGTTCCACCTGTAGTCCCTGTTGGTAATAATGTATTAAGATCAATAGGAGTACTGTCTCCAATACAAGATACACTAGAAATTGGTGTAAAACTATCTTGAATTGTTACATTAATAGTTTGTGTAAAGGTTGATAAATTACCACAACTATCATAAGCTTCCCAAGTTCTTACTATTGTATAAGAAGTAGCTGATTCATTTACGGTCTCCTCACTGAATGTTACTCCACCTACTGTAGAACAAGCGTCTGTAAAGGTTAAATCAGGACTTGCAGGAATAGTGTCACAAGTAACACTAATGTTTTCATCATAAGCTGAGGATACTGGTCCTGTTGTATCTTGAACAATAATTATTTGTTCGTGTGATACGCTATTTCCACATAAATCTGTTGCTGTCCATGTTCTTGTGATAACAAAATCTCCGGTACATTCACCTTGAACAATTGCCTCTGTATAAGTAACTGTTGCGTCTCCACAACTATCTGTTGCAGTTAATGTTGCTGCAACAGGAATATTACTACATTCAGCTGAAGTATCTTGCGGTAATGTTTCTACAAAAGTAGGAGCAGTAGTATCCTGAACAGTGATAGTTTGAACGTGAGTTGTTACGTTGTTACAAGCGTCAGTAGCTGTCCAAGTTCTGGTGATAGTATAAGCACCAGGACAAGATCCTTGAGCGATAGCCTCTTCAAAAGTAACGTTAGCCTCACCACAATTATCAGTAGCTGTTAAAGTAGCGGCTGTTGGTACAGCATCACATTGAACAGTTGAGTCTGTTGGAAGAGCTTCTACAAAAGTAGGAGCGGTAGTATCCTGAACAGTGATAGTTTGCACATGAGCTGTTACGTTGTTACAAGCGTCCGTAGCTGTCCAAGTTCTGGTGATAGTATAAGCACCAGGACAAGAGCCTTGAGCGATTGACTCAGCGAAAGTTACAGCAGCAGTACCACAATTATCAGTAGCTGTTAAAGTAGCGGCTGTTGGTACAGCATCACATTGAACAGTTGAGTCTGTTGGAAGAGCTTCTACAAAAGTAGGAGCGGTAGTATCCTGAACAGTGATAGTTTGCACATGAGCTGTTACGTTGTTACAAGCGTCCGTAGCTGTCCAAGTTCTGGTGATAGTATAAGCACCAGGACAAGAGCCTTGAGCGATTGACTCAGCGAAAGTTACAGCAGCAGTACCACAATTGTCAGTAGCTGTTAAAGTAGCGGCTGTTGGTACAGCATCACATTGAACAGTTGAGTCTGTTGGAAGAG
>JAKLIC010000010.1 GCA_022709825.1 Bacteroidota bacterium
AAAAACGAAGTGAATAACAGCTCCAATTTTTTCAGATTATGGAATGAAGGAGCTACATTGATTTTATTTGCCGTAGTTTTTTTGGTGATTTTAAAAAGTGCCATTAATTGGATTTACGGAGTCGTCGGAATTTTTGTCTTTTCAATTCTGATTATGCTTGGGTTTAAATTTTATAAAAAAATTCGGGAACGAAACACGTGATACTGTCAAAAAAAATAAGCAAACTCTCATTTCGGGTTAGGATTTTCTTTTCGATGATTCTATTAACCGTTATTTCTTCTATTTTGATAGCTTCTGTTTCCATATATCAATTTCGAAATGAAGCAAAAGATTATCATCGAGAACGACTAGAAAGAAAAGAAAATGCCATTAAAGAACACATTAATTATATCTTAAACACCACAACTTATCCCTTAACTACCGAAAATATTCCTTTAATTTTTTCTGAAAGAGATAAAATTCATGAACTTTCTGATATCCACGGGATGGAAATAAATTTCTTTGATCTAGAAGGAAAGTTATTAAAATCTTCTAAATCTTCCTTTGCTGTAGATGAAGAACCAAAATCCATCGATATTTATATTGTAAGACTTGTACAATCGAGTATGGACAAACGATATGTGGAAGTCAAAGAAATTGATGGTGTAAAAAACCTTTCCTCCTTCAGTGAAATAAAAGACACACAGTTTAAACCCTTAGCAATCTTAAACTTACCCTATATTGAGGATGATGGATATTATGAGCGGGAATTAAAAAAATTCATGATACGCTTTGGACAAGTATATTTCTTTATGTTAATTCTTTCGGGATTATTAGCTTATTTTTTGTCAAGTTATATTACCAAATCGCTAAAAACTATTTCTGATAAACTTATCAAAACACAACTTACAAAAAATAATGAAAAAATTGAACTAGAAGCCAGCAGCCAAGAAATTGAATTGTTGATTGAAGCATACAATAGTATGGTAGATAAATTAGAAGAAAGTGCTGTAAAATTAGCACAAAGTGAACGCGAACAAGCTTGGCGAGAAATGGCAAAGCAAGTGGCTCATGAAATTAAAAACCCTTTGACCCCCATGCGATTAACTGTGCAAAGTTTTCAGCGAAAATTTGATATAAATGATTCAAATATTACTCAAAAGTTAGATGACTACAGCAAAACATTATTGCAACAAATTGACACAATGAACTCCGTAGCCAGTGCTTTTTCAAATTTTGCCTCTATGCCGGCACAGCAAAATGAACAGATTAATTTGATTAATGTTGTTCGATTGGCTCTTGAAATTTTTAATGAGAATTACATTCGATTTGAAACTAATGAGAATGAAATTTTCACTAATATGGACAGAACTCAACTCATTCGGGTTATTACCAATTTAGTTAAAAATGCCACCCAGTCCATTCAAGATAATACTATAAATCCAAGCATTATTGTAACGGTTTACAAAGAAAATTCAAATGCTATAATTACTGTAAAAGACAACGGTATTGGAATTTCTGAAGAAAATAAACCTTATGTTTTTGAACCAAAATTTACCACTAAAACCAGTGGAATGGGACTTGGCCTAGGAATTATCAAAAAAATTATAGAGAATTATAACGGAACCATTACTTTTGAATCCCAACCAAATGTGGGAACAAAATTTATTGTTTCTTTTCCAATTATTACCAACGTTAAAACGATTTAAATCATGAATTTTGAAAACCTATTAATAGAAAAAGACAATGGAATTACAGTAATTACCATTAACCGGCCAACCAAATTAAATGCTTTAAACAAAGCTACAATAGACGAACTTCATCAAGCTTTTGATGCTGAAAATAAAGACCATTCAACCAAAGTGATTATCATCACCGGAAGTGGAGAAAAAGCCTTTGTGGCGGGAGCAGATATTTCTGAATTTGCACATTTTTCTGTAGAGGATGGAAGAAAATTAGCAGCAAAAGGACAAGAATTATTGTTTGATTTTGTGGAAAACTTATCTACTCCGGTAATTGCTGCCGTAAATGGATTTGCTTTAGGTGGAGGTTTAGAATTAGCGATGTCTGCTCATTTCCGAATTGCTTCCGATAACGCTAAAATGGGTTTGCCCGAAGTAACTTTAGGGGTAATTCCGGGATATGGCGGAACGCAACGTTTACCTCAATTAGTTGGAAAAGGCAGAGCGATGGAGATGATTATGACTGCAACGATGATTGATGCTGAAACGGCCAAAAATTATGGTTTAGTAAACCACGTAGTTCCACAAGTGGAATTGCTAACTTTTGCAAAAAGTATCGCTTCTAAAATTACAAAAAATTCATCAGTGGCAATTTCAAATGCCATTGAAGCAGTAAATGCCAACTTCAAGGACGGAATTAATGGATATGAAGTTGAAATCAGAAACTTTGGAAAATCATTTGGAACAGAAGATTTTAAAGAAGGAACAACCGCATTTTTAGAAAAAAGAAAAGCGGAGTTTCCAGGAAAATAAAAACAAAACTACTTCTCCCCTTCCCATTCTGCATAAAACTGGCTCAAATACAACTCCATAAAACGATGACGTTCTTGAGCCAATTTTTTTCCGGTTTCTGTATTCATTTTGTCTTTTAAAAGCAATAATTTTTCGTAAAAATGATTCAAAGTTGGAGCATCACTTTTTTTGTATTCTTCTTTGCTCATATTTAATTTCGGAGCAATAGTTGGATTATAAATCGACCTATTCTTAAATCCTCCATAGTTAAATGTTCTTGCAATTCCAATGGCTCCCATAGCATCTAATCGGTCTGCATCTTGAACAATTTCAAGTTCCTTTGATGTAAATTGTTTTTCAAAATTTCCTCCTTTAAAAGAAATATTTTCGATAATTTGAATTACATGCTTAATAATTTCTTCTGAAACTTTTTGACTTTCTAAATAATTACGGGCTTTTTGGGGCCCGATTTCTTCATCGCCATCATGGAATTTTGAATCGGCGATATCGTGTAACAAAGCCCCTAATTTTACAACCGTCAAATCACATGTTTCGGTTTCAGCAATTGAAATTGCATTTTTATAAACGCGTTCAATATGAAACCAATCATGGCCTCCTTCAGCATTTTGAAGTTTATCTTTTACAAATAAAATCGTCTTGTCAATTATTGACATAAAGTTGGTTTATTTTACTAAAGCCGGTTGTACCCACTTAAAAATGTGACTTTCTTGTGGCACGACTAATCGTTCTGAAACTCTTGCCATTCGAGCAGGTAATTTCATTAAAAAATCTCTGGCCTTTTCCGCTTCATCAGTAAGTCCGTTGATTTTGTCGATTTCCCATTTTTCAATAAGTTTTTGCATAATATCTACGTAATCATGTGCGGTATATACACCAATTCGCTGAGCTGAGTCTGAAAAATGTTCAAATGCAGAACTTATTTTCTGTCCGGATTCTCGTAAAAAATGGGCAGGCATCACAACTTTTTGTTTCATCATATATTGAAATGCCAACATCATTTCACTTGGATCTACTTTAAAAATTTGATTGATGAATTCACTATAGGCCATGTGGTGTCTCATTTCATCGCCGGCTATCAATTTGCACATTTTTGATAACTTGTTATCTCCATACTTTTTGGCCATTTGTGCAACTCGGTTATGCGAAATATATGTTGCTAATTCCTGAAAACTAGTGTACACAAAGTTCTTATATGGATCTCTACCGGTTCCAATATCAAATCCATCATTAATTAAATGCTGGGTGGTCATTTCAATTTCACGCATATTCACTCTTCCGGATAAATACAAATATTTATTCAACACATCACCATGTCGATTTTCTTCACCAGTCCAATTTTTAACCCAGCGAGACCAACCGTTTCTTCCTTCATTATCAACCCCTTCAACTTCTATTAACCAAGATTCATAGGTTGGCAATGCTTCTTCTGTAATAGTATCACCAACTAAAACAACCCAAAAATCATATGGTAAATCTTTAGCAATTTCACGTAATTCTTTAACTTCTTCGAAAAAAGTTTCTTTTTCAGAATCGGGTAATAAATCGGTAGGTTGCCATATTTTTTCAACAGGAATAAGGTAATCATTCACAAAATTGTCAATGTTCTTTTCCAAAAGTTGCATCACTTCTAATCGAATGTTTTTTATAGACATATTTTAATTTTTAATTCCGTTTACAACGGCATTTTCTGTTCGTAGCATTATTTCTTCAAATGGAATTCCTTTTATCGGGAAAGGATCATGAATAGTGTGTGTGATTTTGTTTCCTAATCCCAATGGAAATTGACCAAATCGAACCATTTTCCATGAATTATTAATTGAAATTGGCACAATATAAGCCGAGGGTGCATATTTGCATAATATCTTTAATCCGCTTTCTGAAAACTTTTTGGGCACACCTGTTTTACTTCTTGTCCCTTCGGGAAAAATGACTGTTGAACGATTGTGCTTCTCAATGTACTCTCCCATTTTCTTAATCAGTGGAAGAGCTTGCTTCGGATCTTTTCTGTCAATTAAAACAGACCCTCCGTATTTCAAATTAAATGAAACACTGGGAATTCCTTTTCCTAATTCTTTTTTACTGACAAATTTAGGGTGCCATTTTCGCATAAACCAAATAATTGGCAAAATATCATACAAACTTTGGTGGTTAGCAACAATAATCAAAGGCACTCCATTTGGAAGTTTCTCACGATTTTGAAAATCATAAGTTGTCCCTAACAAATGAGTGTTTCGAACTAAAAAAAAATTTAAAATAGAAACACTTCGTTTATGAGCTTCGTAACCAAAAAAATAATAACATATCCTTTGAATTGGATCAAAAACAGACAATATCAACACAAACGTGATATAATAAAGAAATGAAATTGGATAGGAAATAAGTTTATGCATAACAATATGTAATGAAGGCAAAAGTACGGAATCGAATTTACATAGGTTATTCCCTTTTGTGGAAAAATAATTTATTTATACATTAAAAAAAAAAGTATTTTTACAAAAACAATTGTATATAAATTTAAAGCCAAATATTATGAGTTCAGAGAAAGAAGCCAAATTAAAAGCCCTGCAATTAACGTTAGACAAATTAGACAAAACTTACGGTAAAGGCACCGTAATGAAAATGGGAGACAAAGCTGTTGAAGAAGTAGAAACAATTTCTTCCGGTTCGTTAGGTCTCGATTTAGCCTTAGGTGTGAATGGTTATCCGAAAGGAAGAATTATTGAAATATATGGTCCGGAATCTTCAGGTAAGACAACGTTGACACTTCACGCGATTGCTGAAGCTCAAAAAGCTGGAGGAATTGCTGCATTTATTGATGCAGAACACGCATTTGATAGAAATTATGCTCAAAAATTAGGTGTTGACATCGAAAATTTAATCATATCTCAACCGGATAACGGAGAACAAGCTTTAGAAATTGCCGAAAACCTAATTCGTTCAGGAGCTATTGACATTGTAGTGATTGACTCGGTTGCAGCATTAACTCCAAAAAGTGAAATTGAAGGTGAAATGGGTGATTCTAAAATGGGATTGCATGCGCGTTTAATGTCACAAGCGTTGAGAAAATTAACGGCAACTATTAGCAAAACACATTGTACTGTATTTTTTATCAACCAATTACGTGAAAAAATTGGCGTGATGTTCGGAAATCCCGAAACTACAACCGGTGGTAATGCTTTAAAATTTTATGCTTCCATTCGTTTAGACATTAGAAGATCTTCTCAAATAAAAGACGGTGAAAATGTGGTTGGTAACAGAACCAAAGTGAAAGTGGTTAAAAACAAAGTAGCTCCACCTTTCAGAACTGCTGAATTCGACATAATGTATGGAGAAGGAATTTCTAAAACCGGGGAAATATTAGACTTAGCCGTTGAATTTGAAATTATAAAAAAATCAGGTTCTTGGTTTAGTTATGGCGAAACAAAATTAGGACAAGGTCGTGATGGAGTTAAAGCCCTAATTAAAGACAACCCGGAATTAGCGGACGAACTTGAAATTAAAATTAAAGACCGAATAAAAGAAACTGAATAAAAATAAAAAACCCGAATAATTCGGGTTTTTTATTTTTAACGCAACCTTTTGAACAATTTTGCATCTGTAAATTATAGAATTTAGAAAGAATAAATGAAAAAGTTTTTTTGGCTAATTGCTATTGCCGTTTTATTTAATTCCTGTAGTGTTGAAGAAGAACCAGAATTTCATTATGAAATTTTAGCCGTGGATAGTTATATCGCACCTGAAACATTCATTTTTAATGAATCACATGCAATAAAAGTGTTTTATAAAAAACCAACAACATGTCATGCTTTTCAGGGATTTTATTTTGACACTTCAGGAAATGTGAGAACCATTGCCGTTCAAAGCTTAATTTCACATACTGATAACTGTTTGCCATTAGAAGATAATTTACAAGAAGCTACTTTTTATTTTACAGTAAAAAGTTATCAAACATATTTGTTTAAATTTTATAAAGGCAATGATGAAGAAGGAAATGCAACTTATGATATTATTGAAATTCCTGTAACAAATTAATTTTTAAGAGAAAATAACTTTTGGGTTTAGAACTACTCATACAAGAATGTAAAAAGAAAAATACTAAAGCACAAGAACAATTATATAGATTATTTTCATCTAAATTGTTTAACGTATGTCTCAAGTATTCGAGAAATTATGCAGAAGCTCAAGATAATTTACAAGACGGTTTTTTATTGATTTTTGAAAAAATAAATCAGTTTGAACACAAAGGTTCTTTTGAAGGATGGTTAAAAAGAGTAATGATAAATTTTATACTTCAAAAATATAGGTCTCATACTGTTTTTGAAATTGTTACGGAGAATTTTCCGGAAACAATTGAAGTTGAAATTGAAGAAGAAAATATAAACATGGGTTATTTGTTAAAAATAATTCAAGAATTGCCTGATAGGTACCGAATGGTGTTTAACCTATATGTTTTAGATGGTTATTCACATAATGAAATAGCAGAAATGATGGGAATATCTTCCGGCACTTCCAAGTCTAATTTAGCGAGAGCTAAAATGATATTGAAAGACAAAATAGAAAATCAGGCGTCCAACAATATGTATGAAGCCAAATGAAAGATAAAAAAAATTTAGAACGATTATTTCAAGAAAATTTCAAGGATTTTGAGGAAAATCCGCCGGAAATTGTTTGGAAAAACATTGAGGAAAAACTCAATGAAAAAGAGAAAAAAAGAAGAGTAATTCCGATTTGGTGGAAATTATCCGGTGTAGCCGCATTGTTAGTTTTTGGAACTTTAGGCATTCAATATGTAATGAATTCCTCCGGTAAAGAAATTAAAAATGAAATTGTATTGGACGAAATGGATTTAAAAAAGTCTGAAACAAACCCCATTTCACTCATTGAAAATCAGAAAAAACAAGGTGACAAAGTTGACCAAATTGAAAAAACAAAAATGGGTGTAGCAATTGTTAATGATAATGTTGAAAATCAAAAAACAGTTCAAAATAAATCTCAAAATTCTGCTACTCAGAAAAAAAGTAAATTATCTCTTTCAAATTCCGTGAATTTAATTGAAGAAAAGGATAAACTAGCCCACAATGCTAAATCAAATGAAATTGAAAAAGTAGAAGTTAATTCAATATCAAGTACTTTAGAAAAACAATTTGTTCTTACAGAATATCCGTCTGAACAAATTAAAAATAATTTAGATTCAACTGCCATTTCTGCTGTAGCAGAAAACAAAGTTGACCCTAATGCGTTGGAAGAATTGCTAAAAGAAAAAGAACAAAAACCAAAGATTGAACCTAAATTAAACAGGTGGCAAGTTTCAACGGCCATTGCACCTGTGTATTTAGGTTCATCTTCCAACGGTTCACCAATTGATTCAGAATTTGCAAATAATCCAAAAGAATATAATAATACCGTGAGTTATGGATTAGGTATAAATTATGATTTAAATTCAAAATTTTCGTTACGTACAGGTATCAGCAATCTTTCATTAAGTTATAACACCAACGATGTGTCTTTTTACCCTGATATTAATACAAAAAATTTAAGCACCCTAAATTACAGTTCCCAAGGAGCTACCATAAACGTGCAAGACATTACCGCAACAAACGGAATTCAAACCGTTCAAAATGGTGCGATTACACAACAAATGAACTATTTGGAGATTCCTTTTGAACTTTCTTATAAAGTTTTAGATAAAAAATTTGGGATTCAATTTATCTCTGGTTTTAGCACTCTTTTTCTTAACAACAATGAACTCATGGTTGTTTCAGAAAATTTTTCTGCAGAACTTGGAAAAGCAAATAATCTAAATACCGTTCATTTTAGTACAAATGTAGGCGTTGGTTTTAAATACCGTTTTTGGAGATCATTTCAAGCAAGTTTTGAACCAACCTTTAAATACCAAATCAACACCTTTAGCAGCAATGATGGTGGGTTCAGACCTTATATTATTGGGTTGTATTCCGGGGTAAGTTACCGATTTTAATTGATAAGCTTAAGTTGGTTTTGCTTATTTGTTTTAGACTTTAGTTAAGTTCGTTATTACTTTTATTGCCATCAGTAATAACTCAGAAAAGAGCACTTTTGGTTTTAGTGCTCTTTTTTTGTATCTTTATTTCAAATTGAAAACCAATGAAAAAAATTATATACCTTCTTTTTATTTCAATAAGTCTAATTTCTTGTTCAAAATCAAATCCAATTGAAAACAAAGAGGATATTGATAAAATGCTCAATCTTTGGCATCAGGCAGCAGCAGAGGCAAATTTTGAAAATTATTTTAACCTGATGACAGAAGATGCTGTTTTTATTGGAACAGACGCAACCGAAAACTGGAATCGAAAAGACTTTGAAAATTTCTCAAAACCTTATTTTGATAAAGGAAAAGCGTGGACTTTTCATCCTATCCAAAGAAATATTTATCTAGATAATAAAAGTAAATTTGCTTGGTTTGACGAACTATTAGATTCTTCCTTTAAAATTTGCAGAGGCTCAGGAATTGTAGAAAATGTTAATGGAGAATGGAAAGTTAAACATTATGTATTGTCCATGACTATCCCAAATGACAAATCTAATCAAGTCGTTGCTATAAAAGATTCCCTCGAAAGTGCTCTAATAATGGATTTAAAACAAACTAAAAAGTAATTCTTAAATTGATTTTTTCAGGTTTTCCAACATCTCAACGGTCATTAAATCCATGTTGAATTCATGTTTCCAATTCCAATCTTCTCTAGCAGATGAATCATCAATTGAACCAGGCCAACTATCTGCAATCTTTTGACGAAAGTCCGGTTTGTATGAAATTGTGAAATTCGGAATGTGTTTTTGAATTTCAGCCGCAATCTCTTTGGGTGTAAAACTCACTCCGGACAAATTATAAGAAGAACGAATTTTAATTTTTTCAGCCGGAGCTTGCATTATTTCTATTGTTGCCCGTATCGCATCATCCATATACATCATTGGCAAACGCGTTTCTTCCGACAAAAAACATTCGAACTTTCCATCACTTAAAGCTTTATGATAAATGTCTACTGCATAATCAGTAGTTCCTCCACCGGGTGGCGTTGACCAGCTGATCAATCCGGGATAACGTACACTCCGAACATCGACACCAAATATATTATGGTAATATTCACACCATCGTTCACCGGATTGTTTTGAAATCCCATAAACAGTTGTTGGCTCCATAATGGTAAATTGAGGCGTGTTTTCTCTTGGTGTAGTTGGTCCAAAAACAGCAATGCTTGAAGGCCAAAACACTTTTTTTATTTTTTTTGCTTTCGCTAAATTTAATACGTGAAAAAGTGAATTCATATTTAAATCCCATGCAAATGCCGGATTTTTTTCGGCTGTAGCAGAGAGTAAAGCAGCCATTAAATATACTTCCTCTACATGATATTTTTCAATAATGTGTTCAATTTGATTAAAATCTAAGGCATTCAATACTTCAAAAATTCCATCATTAACTACTTCATTATTTAACTTTCGAATATCGGTAGCAATTACATTTTCATTGCCGTATAAGTTTCTTAATTGATGTGTTAACTCGGTGCCAATTTGTCCGCAGGCTCCTATAATCAGAATTTTTGTGTTCATCAGTAATAAATTAAAGGACAAATATAACGTTTTCGTTAATGAGAAATCAGTTAAGAAATCACTTTTATTTTTGGAAAGCTTTAACGCGAATAACCAAGATTCAATTTACCTTTGTATTTTTGAAATCTAAATTGTTGATAATGAAAATTCGAGTGCTTTTTCTCTTTCTATCTTTTTTTATACATTTTTCTTGCCAACAGGACAATGAAAAACGTTTGATTCAACAACAAAAAGAACTCGCTAAAAATGAGGCTGTTTTTAAAAAAATAAGCAGTGCTTGGAATTTTAGAGCAATGAATTTACAAGCCTCATCACAAGAATTAGTAAAAGATTGGGCTCAGTGGCGATTATTTTTAACTGAATTACAACAAAAACCAACTAGTTCTATCGGAGCATTTCAAAAAAAATCTAAAGCCCTATCAAAAAAAACAGAAGAGGTTTTACAATCAATACCCCATCAATTATTCAGCCCTGAATTTAAAAGTAGATTTACCGTAATGTTAACCAAATTTCATTCGTTAGAAATGTATCTCAATTTAGATGCCATTCCTGACCAAAAGGTTATCAGTCTTATTACGGATATCAATCTACAATTAGCCGCTATTGAATTACAAATGAATGAATTAGTTCGAAAAAATCAAATTCCAACTGAGCAAGGTGAAGCGGATATGATTAGAATGTTAGACACATCACGGGCTGTTAAAAATGTTCCAAAAAATTTAAATTAATTGGATTTAAAAAATATTTATTCTGTTTACAACTCATCTGCAAAACTGATACAGATGTCGGAAATTATTGCTATTCCCGAAAAAAAAGTTCAACTCAAAGGATTAATTGGTTCGTCGCTATCATTTGTAATTCAGACTTTATTTCAAAAAACAGAATTACCCTTTTTATTACTTTTTAATGATAAAGAAGAAGCCGCTTATTATTTAAATGATTTGGAAAACCTCATCAACGACCAAGATGTGCTGTTTTATCCGAGTTCATACCGACGACCTTATCAAATTGAAGAAACTGATAATGCCAATGTGTTGCTTCGGGCAGAAGTGTTGAACCGAATCAATTCCCGCAAAAAACCATCGATTATTGTTACCTATCCGGAAGCTCTTTTTGAAAAAGTGGTCACCCGAAAAGAATTAGACAAAAACACGTTGAAAGTGGCTGTTACTGATCAAATTTCGATTGATTTTATCAACGAAGTTTTATTTGAATACAATTTCAAGCGTGTAGATTTTGTTTCGGAACCTGGTGAATTTTCGGTTCGTGGTGGAATTATCGATGTATTTTCGTTTTCAAATGATAATCCGTACCGAATTGAATTCTTCGGAAATGAAGTCGATAGCATCAGAACGTTTGATGTAGAAACACAACTTTCACTTGAAAAACAAAAGAAAATTTCCATCATTCCCAACGTAGAAAATAAATTTTTACAGGAGAATAGAGAAAGTTTCCTCAATTACATCAATCCAAAAACCGTGCTTTTTGTTCAGGAAACAGAAATGGTTTTGAGTCAATTTGATAAATTATTTGATAAAGCGACAGAAGCTTTTGGCAAACTTTCTAATGAAATTAAACAGGCTTCACCCGATGAACTTTTTATCAATCAATCGTCATTTGTCAAAAAGGCTCTTGATTTTTCGATGGTTGAAATAGGATTGAAATCGATTTTTAAATCGGAAAAAACAATTGAATTTCATACCAAACCGCAGCCTTCGTTCAACAAACAATTTGATTTGTTGTTGAATGATTTGAACGAAAATCACTTTAACGGAATCAAAAATTATTTGTTTTGTTCCAATGAAAATCAAGCCAATCGCTTTCATGATATTTTTGAAAGTTTGGATGAAGAAAATCACGAAAACATCCGAAAACAATATAAAACCATTGTTTTTCCACTTTTTCAAGGATTTATTGACGAGGAAAATCAGCTGGCTTGCTACACCGATCATCAGATTTTTGAACGTTATCATAAATTCAACATCAAAAACGGTTATTCTAAAAAGCAAACTATTACGCTTAAGGAATTAACCCAACTTTCTGTAGGCGATTATGTCACACACATTGACCACGGAATTGGAAAATTTGGAGGTTTGCAAAAAATTCAAGTCGAAGGCAAAATGCAGGAAGCCATCAAATTGGTTTATGCCGATAATGATATTGTATATGTGAGCATTCATTCGCTTCACAAAATTTCAAAATACAACGGAAAAGACGGAACACCACCAAAAATATACAAATTAGGTTCGAATGCTTGGAAAGTTTTAAAACAAAAAACTAAAGCTCGTGTCAAACATATTGCGTTCAATTTGATTCAATTGTATGCCAAAAGACGTTTGGAAAAAGGTTTTGCCTGTGCTCCCGACAGTTATTTGCAAAAAGAATTAGAAAGTTCATTTATTTATGAAGATACACCCGACCAAATTACGGCTACGCAAGATGTAAAAAACGATATGGAACGCGATCGTCCGATGGATCGATTGGTCTGTGGCGATGTTGGTTTCGGAAAAACAGAAGTCGCCATTCGTGCCGCTTTTAAAGCGGTTGACAACGGAAAACAAGTTGCCATTTTGGTTCCAACTACGATTTTGGCTTATCAACATTATCGAACATTTACCGAACGATTAAAAGATATGCCGGTGACGGTAAATTATTTAAACCGATTTAGAACCGCCAAACAAAAAAGTGAAACACTAAAAGGTTTGTCGGAAGGAAAAGTAGATATCATCATCGGAACGCATCAATTAGTGAGTAAAGATGTCAAGTTCAAAGAATTAGGCTTGTTGATTATTGACGAAGAACAGAAATTTGGTGTAAATGTAAAAGATAAACTCAAAACGATTTCTGCTACGGTGGATACGTTAACATTGACCGCCACTCCGATTCCGAGAACGTTGCAGTTTTCGTTGATGGCTGCGAGGGATTTATCGGTTATTACAACTCCACCTCCGAATCGTTATCCTATTGAAAGTCATGTTGTTGGTTTTAGTGAAGAATTAATTCGGGATGCTATTTCGTATGAAATTCAACGAAATGGTCAAGTGTTTTTCATTAATAACCGCATTGAAAATATCAAAGAAGTGGCAGGAATGATTCAACGATTAGTTCCCGATGCTCGTGTTGGCATTGGTCACGGTCAATTGGATGGCAAAAAATTAGAAGAATTGATGCTGGCTTTTATGAATGGTGAATTTGATGTCTTAGTTGCAACGACCATTATCGAAAGCGGTTTAGATGTGCCAAATGCCAACACGATTTTTATCAATAATGCCAATAATTTTGGTTTGTCCGATTTACATCAAATGCGTGGTCGCGTAGGTCGAAGCAATAAAAAAGCGTTTTGTTATTTTATCACGCCACCGCAATCAGTCATGACGGAAGATGCACGAAAACGAATTAATGCGTTAACACAATTTAGTGAATTGGGAAGCGGTTTTAACATTGCAATGAAAGATTTAGAAATTCGCGGTGCCGGAGATTTATTAGGTGGAGAACAAAGCGGTTTTATCAACGAAATCGGTTTTGACACCTATCAAAAAATCATGAACGAAGCCATTGAAGAATTAAAAGAAAACGAATTCAAAGAATTATATCACGAAGAAAATGATATGGAAACTAAAGAATTTGTAAAAGATCTTCAAATTGATACCGATTTTGAATTGTTGTTTCCGGATGATTATATCAACAGCGTAAACGAACGATTAAATTTATACAACGAACTAGGAAACGTAAAAGACGAAGAAGGCCTGTTAGCCTATGAACAAAAACTAATTGACCGTTTTGGTCCCTTACCGAAAGAAGCTCAAGCCTTGCTCAACAGTATCCGTATAAAATGGATTGCCACCCGATTAGGTATTGAAAAACTCATCATGAAGCAAGGTAAAATGATTGGATATTTTGTGGGCGATCAACAAAGTGATTATTATCAATCTTCTCACTTCAGAAAGGTGTTGCAATTTGTTCAACTTAATGGAAACCTTTGCAAAATGAAAGAAAAAGAAACCAAAAGCGGTTTGCGTTTGTTGCTAACGTTTGAAAATGTAAAATCGATTAGGAAAGCGTTGGAATTGATGGAGTTGATGGGAAGATAACTTTCAAAAAAATTAAACTTATATGACTTATATGTTTAATTTTTTAGCATATAAGTTTTATAAGCTTTTTAAATCCTTAATCACTTTAAAAGCTACATCTACTTCTTCTTCGCTTACCAAAATAGTAAATTCATTGGAAGTTGAAATAACTTCGTTAATAATAATTCCTTCCCAAGCTAAACGTTGGAAAATGAAATAATATATTCCGGGAATACTGATATTTTCCTTAGGTAGTTTTACAGTAATAGAAGCTAAATTATCTAATTTTTGGATTAATTTTTCACCTGTAAAATGTTTATCTACCAAGTGTCCTACGCTTTCACTAACAACAATATTGGTTTCGTTTACGCCTCTTGAAGACGTGTAGAAAATTCCTGTTTCTTTATTGATTTCATAAATCAAAGCGGCTTGTTTGTCTAAAATTGTTTCTGAAACAGCGAATGTAAAATCGATTAATGAAGATCGAACGGTGATTTCTCCGATGTTTTTTAATACTTTCAGAATTTTATGATTTACCCAAAAATCCAATTCTTCCGAAAGACGTTTTAAGGCCATTACAACAGCTCCTTGTTTTACATCTTTGCCTAATTCCTGCTCCAATTCGGGCATCATATTTCGGGATAACGAAGTTAAATTGATGATGCCTTGCGACAAAGCACTCAATAAAAAAGGTTTGGTTTTGATGTAATGTTCTACGACCGAAGAAATTGTTTTCATTTGAAAATGTTTTAAAAACGCCACAAATGTATAAATAAAAACAATTTGTTACAAATATAACATTAGAAATAATAAAATGCATCTTCTAAATGTTCGATTCTCGTTTCATGATTATTAAGAACAATACCTATAATATCGAAACGTACTTCCAAATCGAGGTCATTTTCAATCATGTATTGATCGACTGCTTTCACTAAGTTTTGAATTTTTTTTCCTTTTACAAAATCCTGAGGTAAACCAAAGTCTGCAGAAGTTCTTGTTTTTACTTCAACAATAGCTAAAATGGTATCTTTTTGAGCAATAATATCAATCTCGGCTTTTTGAAAAACCCAGTTCGTTTCGAGAATTTCATAGCCGCTTTTTTGAAGAAAATCGGTAGCTAATAGTTCTCCTTTTATGCCCAGTTCATTGTGTTTTGCCATTTGGTAAATTAAATAAAATTTTCAAAAAAGTTTTTATAGAACACAAATTGTAAAAATTACTAAAAGTTAAATAATTTAAGCATTAATTTTTCTATTTCTTTGATTTTATAAATCTGTGTTCTCTTAAAAAATGTTATTCAAAAATCAATCTAGTTTCCTTTTTACTTACCTCCAACGTCACTTGTCGTCCAAAAATTAACGCTCGATTATCAGGAATATGTCCTGCCGGGAAATTATAAACTACCGGAATAGAATAGGTTTTTGTAATATCTTCAATAATTTCCAAAGCATTTTTTCCCCAAGGAATATCATTGTCTTTCATTTTGGTCATACTTCCCACCACAATTCCTTTCAAGCTTTCCAAACAACCGTTGCGTTTGAGATTCATCATCATGCGGTCAATATGGTATAAATATTCATCTAAATCTTCAAGAAACAAAATCTTATCCGCACAATCAATTGCCGATTCTGAACCAAACAAACTGTATAAAATCGAAAGATTTCCACCCACTAACTCGCCTTTCACCCTACCCAATTTATTCATAGAATCAAAAGGAATGGTATATGAAAGGTTTTCACCAAACAAGGCTTTTCGCAAGCTTTCTTTGGCTTCCGGAGTCGCTCTGGGAATATTCACAGGCATCATTCCGTGAATGGATTGAAAACCCATCGTATTGAGATGACTGTGTAAAACGGTTACATCACTAAACCCAATAACCCATTTTGGATTTTGTTTAAACTTAGAAAAATCTAGTAAATCGACCATACGAACTGTTCCGTATCCACCACGAACGCACCAAATGGCTTTAACGTTCGAATTATCCAATTGCTGTTGAAAATCTTTTGCACGGTCTTCATCCGTTCCAGCCAATTGATTTTGGTCTAATCCAATCGAACTGCCGACTATTACTTTTAAACCCCAATTTTCTAAAAATTCTTTAGTTGTTTTTAAGTCATCGTCAATATGTTTTCGGGCAGTTGCCACAATAGCAATCGTGTCGCCGTTCTTTAAATAAGGTGGTGTGATCATTTTTTTGTCCATTTGAGCGTTAGCATTGAAAAAAACTGTCAAAGCAAACCAAAAAAGCATCGAATTTTTCATAGTTTATCGGTTTCCATCTAACAAATAAACAAATAAAGCCTCAAACAATAAAACGATTCTCTAAATATTAATTAGAATCGATGGGTTTGCTTATTTTTGCAAAACAATAGTATTAATTCATGCCTTTTCGCGATTTTGTGTTTGGGCGAGAAACAAATTTTTATGATAGAGAATCCCAAAAGATATACCATTACAGCGGCATTGCCTTACACCAACGGACCAATTCATATTGGACATTTGGCCGGTGTTTATGTTCCTTCTGATATTTATGCACGCTATTTACGTTTGCAAGGAAAAGATGTGGCATTTATTTGTGGAAGCGACGAACACGGTGTGGCTATTTCAATGAAAGCCAAAAAAGAAGGTATTACACCACAACAAGTAATTGACAAGTACGACGGAATCATTCGAAAATCTTTTATCGATTTTGGTATTTCGTTTGATAACTATTCACGGACATCCTCTAAAATCCATCATGATACGGCTTCTGAATTTTTCAGAACACTTTATGACAAAGGAGTTTTTATTGAAGAAGTAACAGAGCAATTATATGATGAAAAGGCTGATCAGTTTTTAGCCGATCGTTTTGTCATGGGTACGTGTCCAAAATGTGGAAACGAAGAAGCCTATGGCGATCAATGTGAAAAATGTGGTTCTACTTTAAATGCAACAGACTTAATCAACCCGAAATCGACAATCACAGGAACAACTCCCATAAAAAAAGAAACGAAACATTGGTTTTTACCATTGGATCGTTATTCCGATTTTCTAAACGATTGGATTTTAGTTGGACATAGAAACGATTGGAAACCGAATGTTTACGGTCAAGTAAAATCATGGATTGATGGTGGTTTAGAGCCTCGTGCCGTAACCCGCGATTTAGATTGGGGAATTGACGTTCCGGTGGAAGGTGCTGAGGGCAAAAAATTATACGTATGGTTTGATGCTCCGATTGGATACATTTCATCCACCAAAGAATGGGCAACACGTGAAGGAAAAGATTGGAAACCCTATTGGAAAGATGCCGATACCAAATTAGTTCATTTCATTGGAAAAGACAATATTGTATTCCATTGCATCATATTCCCAGCGATGCTAAAAGCAGAAGGAAGTTATATTTTACCCGACAATGTTCCGGCCAATGAGTTTTTAAATTTGGAAGGAAATAAATTATCAACCTCTAAAAATTGGGCAGTTTGGTTGCATGAATATTTAATTGATTTTCCAGAGAAGCAAGATGTGCTGCGTTATGCCTTAACCGCCAATGCTCCTGAAACAAAAGACAATGATTTTACTTGGAAAGACTTTCAAGCGAGAAATAATAATGAATTGGCAGCGATTTATGGTAATTTCATCAATCGTGTGGTGGTTTTAACACACAAATATTATAACGGAATTGTGCCACAACCAAATGCATTTACAGAAGTTGATGAACAGGTTTTAGCAGAATTAAAAGCTTATCCTGCGGTTATTTCCAGTTCGATTGAACGCTACCGTTTTCGGGAAGCTTTGGGCGAATTGATGAATGTAGCTCGTTTAGGAAATAAATATTTAGCTGATGAAGAACCTTGGAAAATGGTAAAAACTGATCCGGAACGGGTAAAAACACAAATGTATGTTGCCTTACAAATCGCTACTGCTTTAGGGGTTTTATCTGAGCCTTTCTTACCGTTTACATCCAAAAAATTGGTTGTTGATATGTTACAATGCAACAAATTAACGATTGGATGGGAATTGATTTCCAAATCTACGGAATTAATAAAACCCGGTCACCAAATTGGCCAGCCTGAAATTTTATTTGCACAAATTGACGATGCTGAAATTCAAAAACAAATAGACAAACTGGAAGCTACAAAAACTGCAAATAAATTGGAAAACAAAACCATAGAACCACAAAAAGATACCGCGACATTTGAAGATTTTTCAAAACTAGATCTTCGTGTAGGAACCATTTTAGAAGCTGAAAAAATGCCCAAAGCCAATAAATTATTAGTTTTAAAAGTGGATACCGGAATCGATATTCGCACCATAGTTTCGGGAATCGCTGAACATTTTTCACCGGAAGAAGTTGTGGGCAAACGAGTAACCGTTTTAGTTAATTTAGCACCAAGAGCCTTGCGTGGTGTTGAAAGCCAAGGCATGATATTGATGACTAATAATGCGGAAGATAAATTAGTTTTTGTAAATCCGGAGAGTGATGGAGTAGATAATGGGGCTTTGATTTCTTAAAAATTTGTTTATGAACCTAAAAGTAATCGCATTCGACGCCGACGACACTTTATTTGTGAACGAGCCCTATTTTCAGGAAACCGAGCGTAAATTCTGTAGTTTGATGGAAGATTATTTATCACATCAAAGTTTGTCACAAGAATTATTTAGGATAGAAATCCAGAATTTACCGGTTTACGGTTATGGAATAAAAGCCTATATTTTATCAATGATTGAGGCTGCAATGAAAATTTCGAATAACACAATATCTGTTGAAATTGTAGAGAAAATTATCGAATACGGAAAAGAACTATTAGAAAAACCTATTGAATTATTAGATGGTGTAGAAGAAACTTTATCGGCTTTACACGGAAGATATAAATTAGTAGTAGCAACCAAAGGTGATTTAAAAGACCAACATCGCAAGTTGCATGATTCCGGATTAGGCAAATATTTTCATCATATCGAAGTAATGTCAGATAAACAAACCATTGATTATCAAAAACTCATTGGTCGTCTTGAAATTAAACCCAATGAATTTTATATGATTGGAAATTCTTTAAAATCGGATGTATTGCCGGTTTTAGACATGGGTGGTTATGCTGTTCATGTGCCTTTTCACACTACTTGGGAACATGAAAAAATCAGTCATAAAGTAGAACATCCAAATTTTAAAACGATTGAAAAAATCACAGAAGTGTTACCGTTTTTAATTCGATAGAAAATAGTTGATTTATTTTTGAATTCTCTTCAAAGAACAAATTATCTTTGGTATAACAAAAATAATAAGACATGAAAAAGACATTTCTTTTGTTGATGCTTTTTTGCATGTATTCTATACTTGGCCAAACCAAATTGGTTTCTGTAGGCTTAGAATTAAAAAAATCTTCTGATTATCATCAAGTTTTACCGACAGTAAACTCATTAACAAAAGAAGTTTATGTGCTAGCCGGGGATAAAGAAAAAAGTACTCTCGTAAAATTTAATAGTGCCTTGTTTTTTGCTGATAGTTTGCAAACGAAGAAAGTTAAAAATTATCCTTCAGCAATTGCAAATAGTTTTTCGGAGGATGGAAACCCTGTTTATTATTGGGCCTCAGAAGATTTTAAACAATTTATGGCTGTAACTTATAATTTTAAACAAAGAACAACTAATTCCGTTTTTTTTGATATTCCATTAACAAATGAAACCGTACTAACCTCTTTTTCTAAAAACAATCATTTTTACATTCTAAGCATACACGATTTGAGTAAAAAAGTAAAATTGTATGTTTTTGAAGGCAATACATTTGCAGAAAAAATATTTGATCTTGAGATTTATAATCCAAAAGAATTAATTGAAACGCCCTTTTCTCTTTCAAATTTTTTAAAAACAAATCCTTTAGAAGTTGTTGATAACGAAGTTTTTAATCCTTTGTTTATTGGTTGTAATAAAATAAAAATATATCCTTTAAACGATAAATTACTTTTTACTTTTGATTTCAATTTTTCTCAAACTCAAATTTTAGAAATCGATTGGAAAACTTATGAAATAATAGAAAAAAAATTCTCCCAAGAAACTTTAAAAAGTGGAGTTGGCAAATCAAACTCTTTTTATCATAACGGAAATTTATATCAATTTAAAGCCAATGAAACCCAATTGATAATTTCTAAACATGATTATAGTGGAAAAGAACCTACACTCCAGTATAGTGTAATGCAAAACGAAGTTATTTCATTTAAAAATTCGCCATTATATATGCAAAGTGGAAATTATCAACCTCAAGAAATTAAAAACACACAAAAATTTTTAAATCGATTAAAAAACAAATCCTTAGGATTAACGGTTTATAAAACCCAAAACGATTTGTTATTTACTGTTGGTGGCACAAATGAAATATTAAGCTCAGGCAGTTTGTTTTTTGGGACAGTAGCAACTCTTGGAGGAATCGCAGTTGGCGTTGAAATACCATCAGATTTCTACTCCAATGACATAACTCAAAGTGTGTTTTTTGAATGCCGATTTGATTCTGAATTCAAACCCAAGCAATCTCAATTTGACCCTTTGGCTGAAGATTTTATCTCGGGATTTTTACAAGAAAACAATTCAATTATAACATATAATAGAATTAAATACAAAGACTTCTATATTTTAAGTTATTACGATTCAAAGGCAAAACAACTAATATTGCGAAAATTTGAAGATGGTTATTCATTTTAATTTTTGAATATTATCAACCTATTTTTCATTTGCAAATATTGTTTGCCAAAAGATTTATTGTTATTTATAAAAACAATTTCTATTTCCTAATAATCAATTTATTAATGACGTCTATAATGAGTTCCTTTCCATTCAAGTACCGCTTTTAAAACATTTTTTTGGCTGATTAAACCGATTAGTTTTCCGTCGCGAACTACCGGGAAATTTCTTTTTTTTGTGGTCAAAAACTTGTTTGCGATGTCGAGTAAACTTTCATCAGGCCCAACACAAATAACATTTTTAGTCATGTAGTGTTCAATATTCATTTCTTCCATTGGAAGATTATAATATTTACTTTCGGTGAGTTGTCGAATACAATCACCTTCTGAAATAAACCCTACAACTTCATTTGAATCTGATACTATTGGTCCCCCTGAGATACAGTTTTTAACCAGGGCATCCATAATTTCTAAAATATCCTGAGTTGTTTTAAAACTCACTACCGACTTATTCATGTAATGTTCTACGTGAATTTCTTCAGCTTTGGGAGCTTGTACTCCTACAGATTCTCCCTGATAACTTTTTACTGGCATAGCTAATCAATTTACTTTTAGGACTTTAAATATACAAAAAAAAATCATCCGACAAGTCAGATGATTTCTTAAACTACCATATTTCTATAAAATTAATTAACTGGCCGTTAATAATGAAATAATATCTGTACCGTAGCGAGAGATTTTTTGCTCCCCAAAACCTTTTATTTTTTTTAATTCTTCAACGGTTTCAGGTTTTACTTTTGCGATAGTCATTAATTCAGAATTATGGCAAATCATGTATTGTGGCAAGCCCAATTTTGATGATTTTTCCGTCCGCCAATTTTTAAGTGAATTCAGGGTGTTTTTTTCTTCCTGACTTAATTCCTCATAATTTAAAACGGCTACTTTTTCACTTTCAAATGATTCTTTTGGTTTTGCATTTTTGGAAGTATAAAAAACCAACACTGACCAATAATCAATCATACCTGATATGAAATTTGTCGCTGTTTTTTCAACCGTAACTTCTGTTAAAAATTGATTGATGGCATCTTGGTCGTTTTGCAAGTGTTCTCCACTCACACGAACTCTAAAGTGTTTTACTTTCATGATTTCTTGTGTTTAGTGGTTAAACTTATTTGCCAATTAGCATTATATCACTAACAATGACTTCGGTGATATAACGTTTGTTTCCCTCTTTATCGTCATAACTTCTGGTAGAGAGCTTACCTTCAATAGCAATTTCTTTTCCTTTGTTGACTAATTTTTCAATAATTTCGGCTGTTGGACCCCAGGCAACAATACGATGCCATTCCGTTTGTTCAACTTTCTCTCCTTTTTTGTTGGTGTATGAATCATTGGTAGCAATGTTTAAATTGGCTACTTTTCCACCTTCAAAGGTTTTTACTTCCGGGTCATTTCCTACATGACCGATTAATTGCACTCTGTTTTTCATTGTGTTCATGGCGTATAAAATTTAAAGTTTAAATCTGAACTCGTTTCAGATTCTTTTACTAATTAAAATTGTTTTTTTTAAATTGATGAGTTATTTCATCAAAAGCAGTTCACTCACAACTACTTCTGTTACATAGCGTTTGTTTCCTTCTTTGTCATCGTAAGATCTGGAAGTAAGTTTTCCGGTGATGCCGATTTGTTTTCCTTTTTCAACAAACCGTTCGATGATTTCTGCCGTTTTCCCCCAAGCTACGATATTGTGCCATTGGGTTTGTTCTACCTGATCTCCTTTTTTACTCACATACACATCTTTGGTTGCAAGTGATAAATTGGCTAATTTTTTTCCTCCTTCAAAATCTTTGATGATTGGGTCTTTGCCTACATGACCGATTAACTGAACTTTGTTTTGCAATGCTTTCATGGCGTGTAAAAATTTAAATGGTTTATAAATGATTTTGTCGTTGTTTGTTTTCGACGATGCAAAGATTTAACGGTTTGCAAAATTTATTCGGTACAAAATCATTTACTTTCGGTTGTAAATGTTTGTAACCGTTTGCAAATGGAAAAAAATGTATATATTTGATTGATTTTAAAAGT
>JAKLIC010000100.1 GCA_022709825.1 Bacteroidota bacterium
CATGAATTATTTACTAGACGATACCGGACTTATTAACATTAGAAACAAGGAGATTACATTGGCTTTCTTGGACAAAGATAAAGTCAGTAAAAATTATTCCCAAATTCAGATTATAACTGTTGGATTACCACTGATTGTACTCCTTTTATTTGGTGTATTGTTCTTTTTTATCAGAAAGAAAAAATACGCAAAGTAGATGTTAATAAAATACATTTTTTTGTTTGAATAGTTACCTTTATATTTGTGGGATATAAAAATAAAAACCGAAATGAAGTTTATAGTATCGAGTTCATATTTATTAAAACAATTACAAGTTTTAGGTAGTGTAATTAACAGCAGCAATACCTTACCTATTTTAGATAATTTCCTTTTTGAATTAGACAATAATCGTTTGATTGTTTCTGCTTCTGATTTAGAAACTACTATGTCTGCTACTTTAGAAATTGACAGCACCAGTCAGGGAAGCGTTGCTGTACCGGCAAAGTTATTGTTAGAAATTTTAAAAACATTTCCGGAACAACCTTTAACTTTTACTGTTGAGGAAAACAGTACAATTGAAATTAGTTCTAATTCCGGTAAATATGCCTTGGCTTATGCTCCGGGAGATGAATTTCCAAAATCAGTAATTTTAGACGAACCCTCTTCAACTGTTGTTCCTGCAGAAGTTTTAGCAACAGCAATAAGCAAAACTATTTTTGCAGCCGGAAATGACGATTTACGTCCGGTAATGTCAGGTGTATTTTTCCAATTTTCACCGGAAGGGTTGATTTTTGTAGCAACAGATGCTCATAAATTGGTAAAGTATTCCAGAACAGATGTAAAAGCTTCGGAAGTAGCTGATTTTATAATGCCAAAAAAACCTTTGAATATATTAAAAGGCATTTTAGGCGTTACTGACAGCGAGGTTAAAATTGAATACAACGACAGCAATGCTGTTTTTTCATTTGATAGTTATATGTTAGTTTGTCGTTTGATTGATGGGAAATATCCAAACTATGAAGCGGTTATTCCAAAAGAAAACCCAAATAAATTACACATTGACAGAACACAATTTTTAAATTCTGTGCGTCGAGTAGCTATTTTCTCGAATAAAACAACACACCAAATTCGTTTAAAAATTGCCGGAACAGAATTAAATATATCCGCAGAAGATATTGATTATTCTAACAAAGCGGAGGAACGATTGACTTGTGATTACCAAGGTGATGATTTACAAATTGGTTTTAACTCGCGTTTTCTAACTGAAATGCTAAACAATCTTCAATCTGATGAAATTCAATTAGAAATGTCATTGCCAAATCGTGCCGGAATATTAACTCCCGTTGATGGTTTAGATGAGGGAGAAGTTATTACAATGCTGGTTATGCCGGTTATGTTGAATAATTAAATTATTTCAATTAAAAATAAAAAGCACCACATTCAAATTATGATGTGGTGCTTTTTTATTTTGATTATTTAATTATCATCAAATTGTATTTTCGTGTAAAGCTAAAATAGGCACTTTCACATGATATGACAATTTTTGAGTCATACTTTGTTTGAATAATTCTTCAAAGAACCCTCTTTTGTAATTAAGCATTGCTAACATATCAACATTATAAGAATCTATAAAATTCAAAATAGAAGTACTAACATCTTCACTTTCATAAATATGGAAGACTACATTTTCTCCTTTTAATAAAAACTTCCAATCTTCAATTACCACTTCTTTTACATCCGATTTTTTAGTTTTGATATATAAACAATGAATTTTAGCCTCAAACAAATTGGCTAATTCTATAATTTTTTTCAATGCTTTTAAATCTTTCTCACGGAATCTTGTGGTAAAAACTATATTATTGATTCCTGTAAAATCTGAATCTTCCGGAACACCAATAACGATGGCTTCTACTTCAGTAATAACGCTTCCGGTATTAGAACCCAAAAACGTTTCTTTCAAACCACTTGCCCCTTTAGTTCCCATTACCACATAATCAATGTGTTCCTCTTTTACAACTTTTTTAATAGCCCAAACTAAATCACCGTGTTTTAATATATTACTGATTTTTACATGACTCAAGTGATATCTTTCTGCAACATCTCTCAAAACCGGAATTTGATCTTTGAAATTTTCAAAATTTTCAAGTTCAATACTGTCATAAACCTCTTTCAATGTACTTGGCAGTCCACCGATATGTAATTGAGGTAACTCATAAGCGTGAAGTGTAATCACTTCCGCCTTAATTGCATCTGCCAATTTTAAAGCATAAATGAACGCATTATTAGATGCTTCTGAAAAATCGGTTGGAAAAAGAATACGTTTCATTAGTTCTGATATTTAAATTATATAAAATTAACTTACGTAAATTTAGCAAAATTTTCACGTAGATTGTATGATAAATGTCATTAATAACAACTATTTAACAATGTCCAAAAGACTTATATTTCCGTCGTGTTTCATTAATTATTGCTAATTTTACAACAAAATCCGATTGCTATGATTCCAAATGAAACGATTGTTGCTTTAGCTACACCCTCCGGTGCAGGAGCTATCGCTGTAATTAGAATTTCCGGTAAAAATTCAATTCAAATTG
Organism: Bacteroidota bacterium; assembly: GCA_022709825.1. Lineage (GTDB taxonomy): Bacteria > Bacteroidota > Bacteroidia > Flavobacteriales > Flavobacteriaceae > Flavobacterium. The sequence goes on from JAKLIC010000100.1 coordinate 2,574, forward strand.
CTTCCACCGTTTTTCAATCCGTTTCCGGAAAAGACATCACTAAACAAAAAACACATACCCTTCATTTAGGATATGTTGCAGATGGTCCAAAAATATATGACCAAGTTTTGCTTTCAATTTTTAAAAATCCAAATTCTTATACCGGAGAAGATGTGGTAGAAATTTCGTGTCATGGTTCAGTTTTTATACAACAACAAATTATTCAACTTTTACTTCGTAAAGGATGTAAAATGGCTCAGCCGGGTGAATTTACTTTACGGGCTTTTTTAAATGGTAAACTGGATTTATCTCAGGCAGAAGCCGTTGCCGATTTAATTTCTTCTGATAATGAAGCCTCACACCAAATAGCCATGCAGCAAATGCGAGGTGGCTTTAGTAATGAAATTGCCAAATTAAGAGAAGAACTATTAAATTTTGCTTCACTGATTGAATTAGAATTAGATTTTGCGGAAGAAGACGTTGAATTTGCTGACAGAACACAATTTCATGATTTATTAAATAGAATTGAATTTGTTTTAAAACGATTAATCGATTCATTCGCCGTTGGAAATGTCATCAAAAATGGAATACCAATTGCCATTGTGGGCGAACCCAATGTAGGTAAATCTACTTTGTTAAATGCTTTATTAAACGAAGAAAGAGCTATAGTATCAGAAATTGCTGGAACAACCCGTGATACCATTGAAGATGAATTAGTCATCGAAGGTATAGGATTCCGTTTTATTGATACTGCCGGAATAAGAGAAACCAATGATGTTGTGGAAAGTATTGGCATCAAAAAAACGTTTGAAAAAATTGAACAGGCTCAGGTCGTTGTTTTTTTAGTTGATAGTTCTCAGTTGTCCCTTTTCGGTTCTCAGTTGTCAGTTGACCAATTGAAAATGGAGATTGAACAAATAAGAAATAAATATCCCCATAAAACAATTTTAACGATTATCAATAAAAAAGACTTGATTTCATCTGAAATGCTCCATATGTTAGAAACACAACTAACAACCGAAAACAAACAGCTGCAAACTCTTTTTATCTCTGCTAAAAACAAAGAAGGCATCGATGAACTCAAGCAAACCCTACTCTCTTTTGTCAACACCGGTGCTCTACGCAATAATGAAACCATCATTACCAATACACGCCATTATGATTCTCTTTTAAAAGCTTTAGAAGAAATTCAAAAAGTGAAATGGGGATTAGAATCCAATCTTTCCTCTGACTTAATGGCAATAGATATTAGAGAGGCCTTATACCATTTTGGAGAAATTACCGGTGAAGTTACTAATGATGAATTGCTGGGGAATATTTTTGCAAATTTCTGTATCGGAAAGTAACCCAAAAATAAGTTAATACATATCGCATAAATCCCTTTTTTTAAATACTTTTGCACTCAAAATAATTTAAACATAATCATGAAAAAAATAGTTGTATTACTTTTTGCTGCAGCTGCATTTATAAGTTGTAATAATTTAGGAGAAAACGAATTCGTAATCAAAGGAACCGTAGACGGAATTGAAAACGGAAAATTAGCCATTCTTGAAACACAAGATGAAACCGGAATGGGTTTAAAAGCTACTGATTCTGCTATAATTAAAGATGGAAAATTCGAATTCAAAGGTACAACGACCGAACCGGAATTGCGTTTTATTCAAGTAGAAACCGTTCAAGGTAAAGCTGTTTTCATTTTAGAGAACGGTGAAATCAATATGAAAATTTACAAAGACAGTGTCAATAAAACAGAAATTGGTGGAACATTTAACAACGACCAATTCTCTAAATACAACAATGAGCAAGGAGCAATTCAAAAGAAAATTGCCGCATTCAGAAAAGACAACATGGAAAAAATGCAAACGGCCATTCAAAGCAATGATACCGTTACCGTAAATAATTTAAAAAACGGATTTACAAAACTTCAAGAAGAATTAAATCTTTATAATAGTAACTTTGCCGAAAAAAATCCAAAAGCATTTATCAGTGTTTTGATGTTAGAAAATATGTTCTATCAACCAAATGCCGACATTGAAAAAATCAAAAAAATCTATACCAATCTAGATAAATCAGTTCAGGAAACTAAACCGGGTAAAAAAATTGGCGAAATGATTGCTAACCATAATGCTGCCGAAGTTGGAAAAGCAGCTCCTGAATTTTCTGCTCCAAATCCGGAAGGAAAAATGGTTTCATTAAAAGAATCGTTAGGAAAAGTGACTATTATTGATTTTTGGGCATCATGGTGTGGGCCTTGTAGAAAAGAAAATCCTAATGTAGTTGCTCTATATGCTGAATTTCATGATAAAGGATTAAATATAATTGGCGTTTCCCTAGACAAAGAAGGAGATGCTCAAAAATGGAAAGAAGCCATTGCTGCCGATAAATTAACTTGGACACAAGTTTCTAACTTACAATATTGGAATGACCCAATTGCTAAAAAATATAATGTACAATCTATTCCGGCAACCTATTTATTAGATGCTACCGGTAAAATTGTAGCAAAAGATTTAAGAGGTGAAGAATTAAAAGCGAAAGTTCAAGAATTATTAGGTTCTTAATACATCTCTTTTCATAAAATTTAAAATCCCCTACGCAGGGGATTTTTTTATTTTACTCATATCCAAACGCTTATAAATTTATCAAAATTAACCTTGAAAAAGGTTTGCACAATGTAAAAACAATTTTATATTTGCAATCGCGTAAGCAGCGGGGAGATACTCAAGCGGCCAACGAGGGCGGACTGTAAATCCGCTGATTACATCTTCGCAGGTTCGAATCCTGCTCTCCCCACAAAACAAAAACTCTTAATACGTCAAAAGCTCGCTTTTGTAAGTATTGGGAGTTTTTGTTTTGGGTAAGGTTTCCCCCTCTCAGGCTCACCGAAGGTAATCCTGTTTAAACTTAGCACTCTAGTCTTTTGAAAAAAAAGAAACCTTACCACAAATAAAAAAATAGCATAAATTCGCTTTTGTAAGTATTGGGAGTTTTTGTTTTGGGTAAGGTTTCCCCCTCTCAGGCTCACCGAAGGTAAATCCTATTTCGACTTAGCACTCTAGTCTTTTGAAAACAAAGGCATCAAGTTCCATTAAGCTTAGAAATCTTAATCAAACTTAATACTTTAATGGTTTTATTTGTTTAAAAAACAGAATTTATCTTGAATAATTAGGAGCTTCTTTTGTAATCGTTACATTATGTGGATGGCTTTCCCCTATTCCACTCGCTGTAATACGGACAAATCTTCCTGTTTCCTGCAAAGTAGGAACATCTTTTGCACCACAATAACCCATTCCGGCACGTAATCCGCCAATGAATTGTTGCATACTTTCGTTTAACTCTCCTTTATAAGGCACTCGACC
>JAKLIC010000101.1 GCA_022709825.1 Bacteroidota bacterium
CAATTATGGGTGTCGCGGCAAATACCCATCGCAAAGTATTGGGGGTTGCTTCAATCACTACCACATCTGTTGTAAAAACAGAAACAATAGGTTTGGCAAAAATTAAAATTAACAGAAAAATAAAGGTAGCCAGTAATGCCGAATATTTAATGGAAATGGCTATTGTTTCTTTTACCCGATTATACTTTTCTGCACCATAATTATATCCGGCAATGGGAAGAAAACCGTGGGTAATTCCCAAAATCGGAAAAAGGGCAAACATCAACATTCTACTAATAATTCCATAAACCACTACGGAATGTTCGCCACCATACGTAAACAAAGTATGATTGATTATAATTGCCAAAACACTCACCACACCTTGTCTGGAAAAGGTAACCAAACCAAGAGACGAAATTTCTCTAACAATTGTTGAAACAAATTTAAAGTGATGTAAACCGGGTTTTAATTCACTTTTTTTAATAAAAAACCAAAGAATAAAAACAAAACACATGAAGTAAGAAATGGTTGTGGCCAATGCCGCACCAAACATACCCATGTTTAAAAATTTTATGAAAATAATGTCCAGAAATATATTTCCAAAAGCTGGAATAATCATAGCCATCATGGCAAATTTTGCTTTTCCTTCTGCCCGAATCACGTTGTTTCCCATCATACATAATGCCAAAAAAGGAACACCAAATAAAACAGGAATAAAAAATTCCTTAGCAGGTTTCATGATTTCGCCATTCGCTCCAAAAAGCAATAGAATTTCATCACAATAAACAAATCCTACAATGACAAACAGCAAAGCCAAACTCAAGGTCATCATAATTTGATTGCCAAAAGTTTGCATTGCTTTTTCTTTTTCTCGGGCTCCTAAGGCTCTGGAAATGATAGAACTTCCACCAATACCAATTGCCATCCCAAGTGAAGAAATTAAAAAGGTAATAGGTAAAACAACTGTAACAGCTGCAATGGCTAAGGAACCAATCCATTGACCTACAAAAATAGTATCCACCAAAATATTGATAGACATAAAAAGGATTCCAATAGAAGCCGGAACAGCTTGTTTTATCAACAATTGTTTGATGTCTTCCGAGCCTAATGCACCTGAAGAATGAGCCATTTAAGCGTTGGTTTGAGTTTCAGCAAAAGCCCATTGGTCAATCCATCGACTAAGGGTTTTACACCATTCATCGTCGTCATTAAGGCAAGGGATTGCTTTAAATTCTTCGCCTCCATGCTCTTTAAATTCATGATTCGCTTCCATTGCAATTTCTTCCAAAGTTTCCAAACAATCGGATACAAAAGCCGGAGTAACAACCGCTAATTTTTTAATCCCTTTTTCAGGCATTTTATTGATTTCAACATCGGTATAAGGAGTTAACCATTTGTCACCGGCTAAACGCGATTGAAAAGTCTGGCTGTATTTGCTTTCGGGAATTCCTAAAAATTCAACTACTTGTTTTGTGGTTTCATAACATTGATGGCGGTAACAAAATTCATGAGCAGGTGAAGGGGTGTTGCAACACGAACCATCAATTTTACAATGACTTTTGGTAATATCTGTTTTGCGAATATGTCGCTCCGGAATACCGTGATAGGAAAACAATAAGTGATCATAATCAAACCCTTCCAAATGCTTTTTGATAGAATTGGATAAATCTCGGATATAATCTTTTTGGTTATAAAATGCCGGAAGAATGGTGAAATTCATGTTTGGGAATTTCTTCTTGCGAATTTCCTCAGCTAAAACTAGAATCGTAACCGTTGAAGCCATTGCATGTTGCGGATACAAAGGGAAAAGCATCACTTCGGTCACGCCTTGATCATGCAATTCCTGCAAACCTGATTCAATGCTTGGTTTGCCGTATCGCATGGCTAAACTCACCGGAATACTTGTGTTGGCTTGCACTTTTTTGTGCATTCGTTTGGATAAAATAATGAGTGGTGAACCCTCGTCCCACCAGATTTTAGCATAAGCAGCTGCCGATTTTTTTGGTCGAGTTTGTAAAATAATTCCACGCACTAATAAAGCACGTAATAAAAATGGCACATCGATTACGTATTTATCCATTAAAAATTCGTCTAAATACGGCTTGACATCTTTTGGTGTTGGACTTTCAGGGGAACCTAAGTTGACTAATAATACTCCTTTTTTCATTTTTTATTGTAGCAATTTAATTTGATAATGACATTAAATATTTTTTCGGCGTAGTTCCAAATTTCTTTTTAAAAGCGGAGATAAAATGCGATGATGTGCTGTAACCTATTAAAACCCCCACTTCATTCACATTATATGTTCCACTATCTAATAATTTTCGGGCATATTCCAATTTGTAATCAAATAAAAAACTATACACGCTGTCGCCATACACTTGTTTGAAACCGGTTTTTAACTTTTTTAAAGTTAAACCAATCATATCTGCTAATTCCTGAAGTCCGGGAGGTTCAGCCATATTGTTGATGACAATCTCTTTCGCTTTTTTGATTTTGGCGATATTTTCTTCATCGATTAAAAAAGGACAATGTTCTGTGTTTGGATCTTCACTGCGGTTAAAGTACAAACTTAACAACTCATAACCTTTACCTTTATAATAGAGATTTTTGATAGAACTATTAAGATTGTAATGAAACAATTGATTCAATACGATGGCCATTGATGGTGTAATATCTTCCTCAGTGTAATATTTTTTCTCCTTGTTTTCGGCACTTAAAAAAGGAATGTGTTCGGCTTCGTTAGAAAATAAAGTGTGTAATTTTTTAATGGAAATTAATACCGAAATCATCCATGAGTTCGGACCAATTTCTAAATGTACCGGAAGTTCTTTTTGAGGATTGTATAATAAAAGCGATTTTTCTTCTACTAAATCCAAGGCATAATTACCCTGGTTGAAAACAAATTTTGCTTTGCCTTTTAAGCCATAATGAAACTGAATCAAATCGGTATGTACCGGACGTTGAAAAAGTTGAGTTTCATTAGTATCATTCTGAAAACGAATTAAATAGAAATCATTTTCAATTTTTATTTCTTCTTGAGAACCCATAGCGATGTTTTTTGTTATAAAAAAATAAAATAAACGTATTGTTATTTAGAATGATTCTACATAAAAGTCGTTTTAAGCCCAATAAATGCTACTATCTTAGAATCATTATAAACAATGACAAAAATAATTCTTTAAACGATACAAAAAGAACTTTGAGCGTTATTTTTTTGAAAAGAATAACTATAATTTTGTTTAACTTTTTAGGAAAGAGTAAATTATGGATCACTTAAAATTGTCGAAACACCAAACTTTTTACGCGGTTGGATTGAGTTACAAGAAGGCGGATGCTGAAGTTAGAGGCAAATTCAGTTTAGACGATAAAGCAAAGGCAAACGTTTTATTTCAAGCAAAACAAGAAGGAATAGACAGTTTATTTATTATCTCAACTTGTAACCGTACAGAGATATATGGTTTTGCAGAACACCCTTTTCAGTTAATCAAATTACTTTGTGATAATAGTTTAGGAACTGTTGAAGAATTTCAAAAAGTAGCCTATGTATTCAAAAGCCAAGAAGCTATTAATTTTTTATTTCGTGTAGGAACTGGTTTAGATAGTCAAATATTAGGTGATTTTGAAATTATCAGCCAAATCAGAAATGGATTTGTTGAAAGTAAAAAAATCGGATTGGTAAATTCTTTCCTAGAAAGATTAGTGAATGCAGTTATACAGGCAAGTAAACGTGTAAAAAACGAAACGGAATTATGCAGCGGAGCCACTTCGGTTGCTTTTGCTTCGGTTCATTATATTTTTAATACCGTTTCTGATCTTCAAAATAAAAACATTTTGCTTTTCGGTACTGGAAAAATAGGCCGAAACACCTGCGAAAATTTGGTAAAGCATACCAAAAATGAAAACATTACTTTAATTAACCGAACGAAAACAAAGGCTGAAAAAATTGCCGGAAAGTTTAATTTAATTGTAAAAGATTATGTCGATTTACAAGTTGAAATTCAACGGGCAGATGTTTTAGTGGTGGCTACAGGAGCCCAAAATCCTACGATAGATAAATCCTTGTTGAACCTCAAAAAGCCATTGTTAATTTTAGATTTGTCTATTCCCAAAAATGTAGATGAAAACGTGAAACAATTGGAAGGTGTTACGTTGATTCATATGGACCATTTGTCGCAATTGACCGATGAAACCATTGAAAAAAGAAAAGAACAAATACCTTTTGCTGAAGCAATTATTGCTGAAATCAGAGAAGAATTTGTTTCTTGGATGAAATCTCGAAAATTTGCCCCTACCATTCATGCTTTAAAAGAAAAACTTAATACTATTAAAAATAACGAATTGAGTTTTCAACGAAAAAAAATTACTAATTTTGATGAAGAGCAAGCTGAAATAATCAGTAACCGAATCATTCAAAAAATAACCACGCATTTTGCGAATCATTTGAAAGACGATAACACCACAGTTGATGAAAGCATCGAGTGGATAGAACGTGTTTTTCAAATTGAGACCATACCATATAATGAGTAAAATTATTAAGATAGGAACCCGTGACAGTGAGTTAGCACTTTGGCAAGCTCATACGGTTCAACAAAAACTTCATGATTTAGGCTTTCAAACCGAAATTGTAGCTGTAAAATCAACCGGAGATATAATTCTAGACAAACCTTTATACGAACTTGGAATTACAGGGATTTTCACCAAAACATTAGATATTGCTATGTTAAAAGGTGAAATTGACATTGCTGTTCATTCCATGAAAGACGTGCCAACGGCTTTGCCCAAAGGAATTGTTCAGGCTGCAGTTTTAGAAAGAGCTTCAACATTGGATATTTTGGTACACAAAGGCGATTTGTCTTTTTTGGATAATATGGGAATCATTGCAACAGGTAGTTTACGAAGAAAAGCACAATGGTTGAATAAATTTCCCTTGCATCAAGTAGAGGATTTACGTGGAAACGTAAATACACGATTGCAAAAATTAAAAGAGAATCCATGGAACGGAGCCATTTTTGCAGCAGCAGGATTGGAACGCATCAACCTTAAACCCGATTCATTTATTAATCTCGATTGGATGATTCCCGCACCGGCTCAAGGAGCAATGGTTGTGGTTGCTATGGAACAGGATGATTATACAAAAGAGGCTTTAGCTCAATTAAATCATCACGAAACGGAGATTTGTACTCATGTTGAAAGACAGTTTTTGAAAACGTTGGAAGGCGGTTGTACAGCACCAATTGGAGCTCTTGCTGTTATCCAAAATGATAAGCTATTATTAAAAGGAATTTTATTTTCATTAGACGGCTCAAAGAAGCTAGCTATAGAAAAACAAATAAATATCGATTTATATCAAAATTTTGGAGAACTTTGTGCTACAGAAATTTTAAAAAACGGTGGTTCAGAACTCATGCAATCAATTAAAAAGGCATTAGATAAGAAACACTAATCGACGTATTATGCATAAAGATTCAATACTTAAAATTATCTACCGGTTTTTTGATTTAATTGTATTGACTTACATTATTTTTGATTTTGGCTATAGTGTAAACAAGGTATACAATACGCCAAAACTAATTGGATTAGTCCTAATAACGGTTTCGTTGTTAGTTTTTAATATTTTCAAATTTTATTATTTTAAGAAAAAAGGGCATAAAAAAGTGGCTCTTGCAAACTCACTTATTATTGGTGTTTTGATGTTTGTATCAATTATAGTTTCCTTAGCTAATATTGACTTACATTATTTAGATGTTTTACAACTCATTAGACCTATTTTGGAAGCAGGACTTCTATTTTATTTTATTATTCGATTAATGATATT
>JAKLIC010000102.1 GCA_022709825.1 Bacteroidota bacterium
TTTCCCTTTCGTCCCGTCCATTTCGATTCAAAGAACGACCGAATCTACTCTACTCATTCGTCTTTATCCGTTTTTTTTGATATGCATGGTAACGGATTGGCGGTATGTTTTTGTTGCCGATTTCGAAGCACTGTCCTGTCAAGTTACACGAAAGTTTATTAGATGCAGAAACGCTGAAATACCCACTATCTCGGCAATAAAATATACCGCCTGTTATGCACTGGCGGTTCTTGTCTGTCAAGTAGTTATGTCGTTTCATTTCTGCTGGTATTGTCATAATTTATTATCAGTCGTTGGCTTGTGTGTCAGCGTTTTTAAAATTTTTTGAAGGGAAGGAGATTTTATTAATACAATTTTTCTCGGGCTGATGAAAAGCATACTCTTTTTGCAGCTTTGGCTCGTGTGTTTGGATTAGCGGCTGCAAAATGTGTATGCTTTTGTGTGTCTGCCTAAAAAACATAAACATAACCTGCTTTTCCGCCTCCACCAGTGTCGCCTTTCATTCCCTTGTCAAGGAAATGTTTTTCAACGTCTCGTCCGATGGTTTCACTGTCGGTTTTCCAGTGACTCCAATACTTAACAGATTTGCCGTCATTGGAGTGTTGCGATTTTCTTGTTTCTGGGTCATCTGTAATACCAATAGTCCAAATTGAATAATTACTGCCAACTTTCCCGTTGATTGCTGAAATGATGTCTGCTTTTGTCATAATATTAAATTTTTTGAATATTTTATCTTCCTGCTTTCTTTGCTGCTGCTTCAATCCATTTACCCATGTTGTTATAACCGTCATCATCTACCCAATCATAACAAGGATAGTCAACGCTAAAATAAACAGGATTTCCTTTTGCATCTTTCCCAATTTCTCCAAATTGATTTGAACCCTTTGTACATGTATTTCCATCCTTGTCTTTACATTTGTGAATATAGATGCCCAACATACCATTGCCTTTCTCATAGCTCTTTTGCAACTCATATTTTACATATGGTCTGTTGCTCGTTTCGGAACCAATTAACACAACAGTTACAGATGTTCCTTCAAGTTGCTTATTTATCCATCTTTTTATTGCGTCTTCTCCTTCCTTTTCAACTTTTTCAAATTCTGCTGCATCAACAAAACCAGCAGCTTCTTTGTCATCTTTAGTGACCCAACTATTTCTTACTTGATTTGCTCTCCATACATCATTTTTGTAGTGAAAGCTAAAAAATGCTCTTCTTGCCATTTTGATTTTTATTTTAAGTAAAACATTACAATTATTAGTGTTAAAAATATTATCCCGTAAAAAAGAAGTATTGTTTTTGAAAGTGCAGCACTAGCCCAATCCAAAATACCCTTATCAAATTGTTTTGTATTCAATGAAAAGTCAGTGTTAGTTTCTTTGCGTACGTGGTCATAAACTTTTCTAAATAATCGTTCCTGGTAAAGAAAATAACTATCAAGTAACCAAAAAACAAGTGTCGGAAAGTATGCTACAATTACAAATTTTTGGTTTGCATCTTTTGCCGCTAATGCAAACAGTGCAGATACAAGCGTAACAGACCATCCCTTAATTAAAAATGAATTTTGCCCCATTCGGTTTACCACTCCTTGTGCAAATTCAAGATGTTTTTGCTTATTCTCCATACTTGTAAAATTTTTTATTGAGTTAGAATTTTAATTACTCCTTCTCTTTTTACTTTGTTTAATTCACTTTCAGCATCTTTAAGATTTAGATTTCCTTTGATGTGTTTATATTGATTTTTCTCAACATCTTCAACAAACTTTATAACTTTGGAAACTTTATCTTTTGTAAGAACAGGTATGAGTATTTTCTTTAAATCCTTGCCATAAACATGTGGCTGTGCTTGACCTCTTTGAAGCAAATAGATTTCCCCCTGAATTGCAGTAAGCAAACAGTAGAAAAAATAAGTTGGGATTTCTTTTTCTTCTTTTGAGTATACTACATTACAATCTGAAGCAAAGATTTTTCCAGTATGGTATGCGGCATATCCTGAATTTGCACCTGATGCACTGATTGTAATGACTTTTCCGTTATAATTGCTTTGATTGTGATAATATGCTGCAGATTTTCCGCCTGCAATAACTGGTATTACACCGGTTACTACATCTGCTTTTGTAATAGATGTTCCTTTCTCTATATGCACAAAATCATCCAGTGCCTTTAGTTTTTTCCTTTCAATACCCCAAATTTCTTCCCAGTTGATTTTAGCTTTTAAAGAAATGTCAATTTCCTTAACAAATACCTCATCCTCAAAATTGAAGCAATCAATTAAGTTAACAGGTTGAATATGTTCTTTCAAACACTCTGAAATTTCTGCTATTGGCTCCTCCTTAAATGCTTTATAAATGTAAGTATTTACTTTATCAGGATTTCGCAAATTTTCCTTATCAAATAGTTTGGTTATTTCTCTACCATTAGTATCTGTTTTCATGTCCAACCCCTTATAGCCCCTTCGTTCACTAAAAGTATATCCGAGAAATGCTTTTTCGATTTCGTTATCTTTACCAGATTTAATAATCAAGGTTTGTTGCGGAACAAATTCCTTATACGACTTTTTATTGTTGCCTTTTACAGGTTTTTCAATCTGTCTGTGTGAAAGGAGGAAGTATAAGAATTTTTCTTTTTCAATTTCTAGTACTTCATCAAAAAACCAGTTGGTAATATGTTTCTCCTGTTGTTCTTTTGTGAGTTTTTCGTAATTCTTACCCTTTTTCCAATTCTTTACTTCGGTTAAATCATCAAACCATTTTTTATAATTCAGATAAAATTCTGATTTTAGAAATTCAGCCGATGGTTTGCGTTTTAAAAGTGTTTTATATTCTGTATTGTCAATACCAATGAGTGAAGTGTAATTTTCTAATAATTTTTTGCTGTCAATAAAATCCTCTTTACGTTCAGTGTCTTTACCCAAAATCAAATCTTCAGCAATGTATAGACAGTTTTTGGCAAAATCATCGCTCCGCCTTTTCATAAATAAAACAATGGTCTTAACATCTGTAGCACTAAAAGTATTTTTTCCAAATTCGACAACCGCTGTGATTTCAAAATGTTTTAAAAGAATTTCTCTTGCCTTCATATATATACCAGTATTCGTAAGAATAGGGCTTGGTAAGAAAACACCTGCATAACCTCCGACTTTAAGCAATTGTTTGGTTCGTTCAACAAACATAGCTTCAATATCATCACTGTCATCACTAATGCTTTGTAACAATTCGTATTTCGGTAGTCGTTCTTTATTCAGATGCTTTTTAAAATCTTTAATCGCATAAGGAGGATTTGCAACCAATACATCATACAATTTTGCAGGCATTTTGTCGTGTTCTTCAAGTCCATCACCGAAAATTATTTTTGCATCACCGTCACCGTGCATAAAGCAAGCTACCTGACTTGTTCTTGCTAATCGGTAATCCTTTTCAATTCCGCAGATGAAATCGGCTGCCCATTTAGTTGTTTCTTTGTATGAGGCAATATCTTTGTGTGTCTTATTGTTAAAAGTTTTGATGAGTTGCTGAATTTCTTCAATGGCTTCTGTTATGAAGTGTCCGCTCCCACAAGCATAGTCTATAACACTTGGCAATATTTTCGGTTCTTTGTTTCTTATTTTTTCTTCAACTATTTCTTTCAATGGCATTGCGGAAACAATAAACTTAGCTATTGGTGTAGGCGTAAAAAACTGCCCTTCGCTTTGTTTAAATCCGCTTTCTAACATATCTTCAAAGAAGTCGCCAAGGAATTGGGCTTTAGCATTGTATTTAAAACGAAAATATTGCAATCTATCAACTACTTCAAACAATACTTTGGCGTTTTGCTCAAACAATTCTCTGTTGTAAATCTCTTTAAATGAAAATTCGTTGTTGGTGTAAAATTTTAATTCACGATAAATCCGTTTTAAATCTTCTTTTGAAGTTTGTCTAGGAAAATGACTTATTATTTGTTCAATCTCTTCAAAAGTATAATTGATGACTGTTTCGCCTAAATAATCCCTCATTGCTTTTGCATAAAGGGTTTGTAATCTCTCAATCAATTCTTCCGAAGTGTCAACGCCTTTTTTTATTTGAAATTCAGTAATGGTATTTGCAGTTTTTTCTTCATCAACAATTTTTGCCAACACCAATGAAATAAATCTATTGAAAGCATTTGAACGGTCTGAAATATTATTGTGTCTTAATATTTCCTCAAATTTGTAGTACTCTGCTTTTGCATCGTCTTGATTAAACTCTTTTAAGTCAGCAACACGAAGCGGAACAAAACCAGGGTTGTATGGCTCAACTTCTTCTTCAAAAATCCCTCTTTCTTCAAACTGCTTTTTATTTTTGTGATTCCAAACCTTTACCAGTTCTGCAACATCAGTTGCTTTTTGATAAATTAAAGTATGCTCAATTTGGTTATCTTGTTTACGAATATCTTCTACTGTATCCTCAACTTTTACTATTGCAGTTTTATAATCAATAAACTTTTCCTGTTTTAGCAAATTGGCTGTTATTTGTGAAGTATAAAGGCAAAGAAAGCGGGTTGCCTTGTCTTGCTGGAAATATGAAAATAATTGTCCTCCATTTTCTCTCATTCTTTCTTTTTCCTTTTCAAATTCTGTACCCCATGTTTTACATTCAATAATCAAAACGGTCTTTCCTGTTTTTCCATCAGTAACGTTTATATCAGCTTTTCCGCTCTTAGCACTTCGTCCGAGTTTCCATTTCTTTTCAAGTGTCAGGTCTTGGGGTTTATATCCTTTTGCTAGAAGTCTGTCAATACATTCAAGTACAACAAAATTTTCATCACTACTGAAATTAGAAGTTGTATCGTCTCCCTTCTGAATTTTATCTCCATAGTTGATAGACGATTTCTCAAAATCTAGCGTAATGGTATAATTATCATAATTAGAATACTTTTTTGCCCAAATATTCCCTTTTTTATCTTCAGGAATAAAACCCAAAAGGGTAATTAAAGTTTTGATGTTTTCTGTTGTCATTTGCGATTATTTTTAATGTAATCAACTTTCTTTTCTGCTACTTTTAGAACTTGCTTTGCTGTTTCTTCATCAGCAATTTCATAAGCGATTTTTTCGCTTAAATATTGAATCAGCATATCATTTTGTTTAATGCCAAGTATGTCAGCAATTTTTATTATCTGTTCTTTGGTTGCCTTTCGCTCTCCTCTTTCAATTTTACTAAGTATGGCAGAGTCAATTTCTAATAATGCCGCTAATTGTCTTAAAAGCATTCCCTTTTCTTCTCTGTGACCTCTAATTATTTCACCTATAGTTTTCATTCTTGAATTATTTGTCTTGACAAAGATAGTCAATTTGCTTTTGATAAATCAAAAATATTTTATAAAAGTTATCAACATAATTCTGTGTGTCGGCAAAATTGGCTCTTTGGCTTTTGCCGAAGGGTTGGCTTCGTGTGTCGGGGCAAAAGACAATGTGCCAATGTGGGCAGGCAATAAAATTGTATTAAAAAAATGTGCGGTGGGAAAAAATTTTAAAAACATTGTGTCGGCTTGAGTGTCGGCAAATTCATTTTTCTTTCAGTCAATAACAGTCAGTTTCATTGTCATTTTGCTGTGTCGCTGTCTTTTCTCCGCTTGTGCATAACGTTTGATGGTATGGTGTCGTGCGGGATTACGAAGCGATTTCTTGTCAGTTTACACCGACTTTTTTACGAGCCACAAACGCTCGCAAACCACTGAAACCCGCACGCACTATACCAT
>JAKLIC010000103.1 GCA_022709825.1 Bacteroidota bacterium
TATATCAATAAATTTATCTTTGACAGACCAATTAATAATATCAAAATTCAAATCACTTAATTTCACCCAACGGGTTATACTTAATAATTTCAATTAGCCAAAGTTAGTCAATTTAAACATTTCAAAATGTGACAAAAATCAGTTATGAAATTAATTTCACCACATCTTTTGCAAAATAACTTGCAATCATATCGGCACCGGCTCTTTTAATCGCCGTTACTTGTTCCATCATGATGGCGTCATGTTCAATCCAACCTCTTTCGGATGCTGCTTTTATCATGGCATATTCCCCCGAAACTTGATATACTGCTACTGGAACATCAAATGCATTTTTAACTTCACGAACAATATCCAAATACGAAATCCCCGGTTTTACCATCACAATATCAGCACCTTCGTCAATGTCCATTCTGGTTTCACGAATGGCTTCAATACGATTATGATAATCCATTTGATAGGTTTTTTTATCTTTGGGAATATCAATCATGTCAACAGGAGCACTGTCCAAAGCATCGCGAAACGGACCATAATGTGCCGATGCATATTTAGCACTATAGGCCATGATTCCGGTGTTTACATAACCTTCGTCTTCCAATGCTTCTCTGATTTCTAAAATTCGTCCATCCATCATATCACTCGGAGCGACGATATCGGCACCCGCTTCAGCATGCGAACAACTCATTTCTGCCAAAATAGCCGAAGTTAAATCATTTACAATCACACCGTTTTCAATCACACCATCATGACCATATTCAGAATATGGATCTAGAGCCACATCCGTCATTACAATCATTTCCGGAACAGCATTTTTAATCACTTTTACCGCTCGTTGCATCAACCCGTTTGGATTCAATGCTTCGGTTCCTTTATTATCTTTTAAATGATCGGGTACTTTTACAAAAACCAAAACCGATTTAAGGTTTAATTTGGCCAATTCTTTCACTTCTTTTTCCAATAAATCCAGACTCAATCTGAAATAATTGGGCATCGAAGGGATTTCTTCTTTGATTCCTTTTCCTTCGACCACAAAAAGCGGCACGATGAAATCGTTTGGTGATAGAATGGTTTCGCGAACCAATGAACGAATAGACTCGTTAGTTCGCAATCTTCTGTTTCTTCTAAGTGGGTACATTTTTTTTAATTTAATGATTGTAGATTTATGTATTTACAATCCGATTTTTTTTTCTGATTTATCGTAATATTCTTTTACTTTTTTGGGTGGGTTAAAACGATAACCTGCTGTAATTTTTACCATGCTAATTTCATCATTTACTCGAACATTGGCGTCTGAATCTTGTAAAAAGTCGATATAATTTAAATTTAAGAAAGTAAAAAATGAATCTGAGTTATACCCTACTTTTAAACTTGCTCCCCATTCAAATATTGGAGATGTATCACTATCTACTATATCGATTCCACCCCCTGCAATAAGACCTCCCGAAAGCAAAAAATAATCATTTATCACCCAATTGTAAAAATAAGATGGAGATAGTGAAATTAGAAAAATATCGCTTTTGCTATCATCATTCCCATCATTTAAGTCAAAATTAGTATAGTAAAATGAAAAATTAGGAATAAAACTGCCGGCACTTATAGATTGCCACTCTTTTTGATTTGCAATAGTTCTAAAAGAAAAATTTTCATTAAAAACATAAGACGTTGTTCCTCCAATTTTTGTTGTTCGCAAGTCTTCAAAGTATAGTTCGATGTCACCTTGAGAAATATAAAAACCTGTTTGATTAATAAAAATTATCGACTGCATCCATTGCTTTTGGTATAATCGAGTACTCAAAGTAAATAATTTAGAGTTTTCATTGTCTTTATTTATTTCAAAAAAAGAGGGGGAAAATCCATATGAAACATCAATAAATTTATAACTTAAATTTACCCCAATTTGCTCACGTTTATTAGGTTTAAACTCAAAATAATCAGCTCCTGTCGAGTTGTTGAGTTTTACATCAAAACTATTAGAAATATCAGAATAATAAACACTAAAAATTACTTTTTCGTTGTAATTCTTAAAATGTGGTTTAGATTGAGAATCTTGTTGGGCAAATGTGCTCAAGATTCCTCCAAAAAACAACGGTATTACTGTTTTTATAGCCATTCTTTCGGATTTGCTAAAATAGTAATTAATTTTTCTTCTTCACTCCCTTTTTCCGGATGATGGTCATACACCCATTGTACATGCGGTGGTAAACTCATCAAAATACTTTCAATTCTGCCATTGGTTTTCAATCCAAATAAAGTGCCCTTGTCATGCACTAAATTGAATTCTACATAACGACCTCGACGGATTTCTTGCCAAGTTCTATGTTGTTGACTATAAGGCAAATGTACTCTTTTCTCAACAATTGGAACATAGGCTTCTAAAAAACTATTGCCTACTTCGGTTACAAAATTAAACCAATCGTCCATGGAAACTGTTTCGGTTGCTTTGCAATAGTCAAAAAATAATCCGCCAATACCTCGGGCTTCATTTCTATGGGCATTCCAAAAATAGTTGTCACATTGCTTTTTATATTTCGGGTAATACTCCAAATTGTGTTTGTCGCATGCCGTTTTGCACGTTTGATGAAAATGTATCGCATCGTCTTCAAAAAGATAATAAGGCGTTAAATCCTGACCGCCACCAAACCATGAGTTAATTATTTTTCCATTGTCATCATACATTTCAAAATACCGCCAATTGGCATGAACGGTTGGCACCATTGGACTTTTGGGATGAATCACTAAACTCAAACCGCAGGCAAAAAAATCAGCATCACCAACGTTGAATAATTTTTGCATGGAGTCCGGTAATTTTCCATGAACAGCTGAGATATTTACGCCTCCTTTTTCGAAAACTAGGCCGTTTTCAATAACTCTTGTTTTCCCACCACCGCCTTCCGGTCGCTCCCAAATGTCTTCACGGAATTTAGCAACACCATCGATTGCTTCTAATTTAGAAGTGATTTGATTTTGCAATTGGAGAATGTATTGATAGAATTTATCTCTCATTGTATAATTCGTATAATTCCATATCTAATGGCGATTCATTTGGTGGTGTATATTCATTTATTAAAGTCTTTTGCCATTGGAACCCGCATTTTTCAGCAACTTTACAACTTCCAAAATTTGTTCTGTGAGCAATGATTTGAAGTTTATTAAAACCTAAAACTTCAAATGCGTATTTGGAAGTTAAAGCAATCGCATTTGACATCCATCCTTTGTTTTCAAATTCTGAACTCATACAATAAGCAAATTCACCTTGTTTGATTTCCCAATTTATTTCTTTGATTATAATTATACCAACTGCTTTTGACAATTGTTTGTCTTTTATTACAAAAGTAAACTCCGATTTGGCATGGCATTCTATATTTTTTTCTTTAATAAATTTTAAACTATCTTCTATTGATTTGTTTTTAGATAAAGTTATCGGGAAATATCTTTTAAAATTATCGTGATTACACAACATCATTTCAGATAGGCTTGCGGCATCTTCTAATACTAAATAATCAATAAAAAATAAATCTGTTTTTATCATAAAATTACTTTTTATACTCCTTCACTGCTTCCACAAAAGCCTTCGCATGATCTACCGGAATATTGGGTAAAATCCCGTGACCAAGGTTGACGATGTAATTGTCTTTTCCGAATTCATCAATCATCTCATGAACCATTTTTTTGATAGTTGGAATGGGCGATAATAAGCGAGATGGATCGAAATTCCCTTGGAGCGTAATTCTTCCTCCTGATAGATAACGGGCATTTCTAGGAGAACAAGTCCAATCGACACCTAAAGCCGATGCTTTTGATTTTGCCATATCATTCAAAGCAAACCAACATCCTTTTCCAAAAACTATTACTTTGGTATGTGGTGCTAAAGCTTCTATAATTTGATTAATGTATTTCCAAGAAAATTCCTGATAATCAACCGGAGAAAGCATGCCGCCCCAAGAATCAAAAATTTGAATGGCGTTACAACCTGCTTTTACTTTTTCTTTTAAATATAAAATTGTGGTGTCGGTAATTTTTTGCAATAAAATATGTGCTGCTACCGGATTTGAAAAACAAAATCCTTTGGCTGTATCAAAACTCTTCGAGCCTTTTCCTTCCACCGCATAGCAAAAGATGGTCCATGGTGAACCTGCAAAACCAATGAGCGGCACCTCATCATTCAGCATTTCTTTGGTTAATTTGATGGCATCAAAAACATAGCCTAAAGTTTCATTGACGTTTGGAACATATACTTGGTCTACTTGCTCGATTGTTCGAATCGGATTCGGAATAATGGGTCCTAAATTATCTTTCAATTCCACATGAATTCCCATCGCTCTTGGCACCACCAAAATATCTGAAAACAAAATGGAGGCATCAGGTTTTACAATTCGAATGGGTTGAACCGTAATTTCGGCCGCTAATTCAGGTGTTTCGCAACGGGTAAAAAAATCATATTTATCGCGTAAAGCTCTAAATTCAGGTAAATATCTTCCGGCTTGACGCATCATCCAAACGGGTGGACGTTCCACGGTTTCATTATTTAAGGCTCTTAAAAAAAGGTCGTTCTTTATCATTATCTTTTGCTTTAGGCTTTAGGCAATATGCTGTAAGCTGTTATTCTATTTGCTATTCTCATTTTTAAAATAGTTTATACTCTGTATAATTACATTTTCAACTGTTGTCTGGTTAGCAATCACTATGTTTTTGGCTGTTTTTTCTACTTCTTTAGCTGTTGTTGTCCCAATGCAAAAACAAATTTCGTTTGAAAAGGTGTTTTCTATTAAATAGCTCCGAACAGCTGATGGACTAAAAAACAAAATTCCATCTACATCGCTATTGATTTTTTTTGGCGTTAAAGAGGTATTATACACTTGTTTCTCTTCAAAAATGATAGCTGCTTTTTGAAAAGAAATAGGTAAAGTATCTTGTCTTAAATTCCCGGAAAAAAAGGTAAATGTACTATGACTGTAATTGGTTATTAAAAAAGGAGTTAATTCTTCTACATAATCAAATGCTTGTAATACTTGAAATCCATTTTGTTCTAAAAGTACTTTTGTTTTTTTTCCCACACAAAAGCATTTTTTTTCTTTTAAATCCTCGAAACTTTCATTGGATAAAACGCTATTAACGGCATTTTGGCTAGTGAAAATCAAATAATCATATTTTGATTCTATTTTATTCTTTTGAAAATCAATCTTGATAAAATCTGCTTCTACTAAACAAAAGTTTGCATTTAATAAGAACTGCTTTTGGTTAGGCAGAAGTTTTTTGGTAGATAGTATTCTGATTTTGTTTTTCACTTTTATTCCTGACCGTCACAATAAATTGAAATGTTCTTGTTTTCACCAAAAACAACTAATATATCGTCTTCAAAAATTACTGTTTCCGGTGTAGGTAATCCAATTGTTTCTTTTACAATTGATTTTTTTCCAATTAAATTCGTTTTTTCTTTTTTACGAATAATGGTTACCACATTCAAGTGATATTTATCAATTGAATTGAGTTCGTGTAAAGTCTTTCCGTGAAATTCAGGTTTCGATCTAACTTCGGAAATGGTATAATTATTATCTAATTGATAATTTTCTAAAGTTGTTTTAAAATTAATTTGTTTAGTTAATCGATCGGCACTTTCCTGCTCCGGATGAATAATACTGTAAATCCCCATCGCTTCTAAAACCGTATCGTGAATAGGTGATAATGCTCTACTGATA
>JAKLIC010000104.1 GCA_022709825.1 Bacteroidota bacterium
TACTGTTCTAAAAAAATAAAAATGGCTTCACATCACACAGTTTTAATAATTGGAGGAGGTACTGCGGGTATTATGACAGCGGCACAACTTTTAAAAAAGGATTCTTCATTAGATATAGCAATTATAGAACCTTCGGATAAACATTATTATCAACCTGCTTTCACTTTGGTAGGAGCGGGTACGTATGATTTTGAAAAAACAATTCGTTTTACAAAAGATTTAATTCCAAAAAAAGCAACTTGGATTCAAGATTTTGCTACTGGATTTAATCCTGAGTCAAAAACCATTTCGACAAAATTGAATGGAACAATATCATATGATATTTTAGTAGTTGCAACCGGACTCGTTAATGATTTGGATGGAATAGAAGGTTTAAGAGAAGGATTAGAAAAAGGTGTTGTTTGTAGTAATTATGTTGATTCCAGAAAAACATGGGAGCTTTTGAAAGCCTTTAAAGGTGGAAATGCCGTGTTTACTCAACCTACAACTCCAATTAAATGTGGAGGAGCTCCACAAAAAGCAGCTTATATGGCTGCAGATTATTTTAGAAAAAAAGGACTTTCTGATAAAACAAATATTGTTTTTGCTACACCGGGTTCTGTTATTTTTGGAGTAAAAATTATTGCAGATGCTTTAATGAAGGTTATAGGTAATTATAATATTCATCTTAAAACATTTTACGCCCCAATTAAAATTGATGTCGCAAATAAAATTGTCTATTTTAAGGAAGTTAGTGCAGGGGAAAATAAGTGTGTTGTCAATGAAAATAATATTTTGAAAGAGAAACACACCGGAAATGAAATAATGGAAATTCCTTTTGATTTTTTGCATTTAGCTCCACCACAATCTTCTCCTAAATTTGTAAAAGAATCGGTTTTAGTTAACGAAGCAGGTTGGTTAGATGTCGATTTAAATAGTTTGCAGCATAAAAAATATGCTACTATTTTCGGATTAGGGGACGTAGCGGGATTACCAACTGCAAAAACAGGAGCAGCTGTTAGAAAACAGGTTCCGGTTGTAGTAGATAATATTTTGAAGGTGTTAAAAAATAAAACAGCTGATAATAAAGATTATTTAGGATATTCTTCTTGTCCTTTAGTAGTAGGATACGGAAAAATGATTTTAGCAGAGTTTAATTATAAAAGCGAATTTACGCCGGACCCAAAAT
Organism: Bacteroidota bacterium; assembly: GCA_022709825.1. Taxonomy (GTDB): domain Bacteria; phylum Bacteroidota; class Bacteroidia; order Flavobacteriales; family Flavobacteriaceae; genus Flavobacterium. Next base: position 1,169 of record JAKLIC010000104.1, read on the forward strand.
TGAAAAGAATGTTAGTTTTTTCCAGCAACAAACCGCATTGGCGATTATGGATGCTTAAAAAGTATATGCTGCCTCATTTATATTGGAAAAAAATGATGAAAGGTGAAAATGTTTAAAACTAAATTAATCCTAAATTCTAAAGGCAAAACAACCACAGTTTTGTCTTTTTTTATGTTTATGTGATTTATTTTTCTCAATTTTACAGTTACAAAATTTTGTATGCTAATGAAAGACTTACTGAAACAAACCTATGGTTTTATTTTTGAAGAGGCATTAATTGAGGAAATTGCAGAAGTTTCTTTATTGAGAGATTTTAGTGAAGGAGATATATTAATTGATTTTGGTGATTATATCAAAAAAATGCCTTTACTAATTGAAGGAGCCATAAAAATATTGCGGGAAGATTTTGATGAAGGAGAATTGTTACTCTATTTTATTGAAAAAGGAGATACTTGTGCGATGACCATGGCCTGTTGTATGGGAGAAACTAAAAGTGAAATTAGAGCGGTGGCTGAAACAAAAGGAATTGTAATTATGATTCCGGTTCACAAAATGGAAGAGTGGTTAGGTAAATATAAAAGTTGGAGAAATTATGTTTTTAACAGTTATAACAACCGTTTAAAAGAAATGCTTTCAGCAATTGATAATCTTGCTTTTATGAAAATGGATGAAAGATTATTGAATTATTTGTTTGACAAATCAAAAATTAATCATTCTAAAGAAATTCATGCAACCCATCAAGAAATTGCTTACGATTTGCACACTTCCAGAGTTGTTATTTCTCGATTATTGAAAGCGTTGGAAAATGACAATAAAATTAAATTGCACAGAGCTTCTATTGAACTATTGAAATAAAACTTTTTTAATTATTAAACTTCTTCAGATTCATCAAATTTACTCAGATTTGTTTGAATATGTATATCTTGTTGAGGAAAAGGAATTACGATATTATTTGCCTTAAAGATTTCGTCTATTGCAATAATTAAATCACTTTTCACATCATTACCATAATTAAAATGAGGTACCCAATATTTGATAGTAAAATCTATTGAACTATCATTAAAAATAGTAAACCATACCATGGGAGCTGGGTTTTTAAGCACTAAAGCGTGTTCACTTAATACTTTTTCAATAAGTGATTTTGTCAATTTTAAATCGGTTCCATAAGCAACACCAATATTTATTTCATAACGTCTTTTGGCACTTCCCATTGTCCAATTTGTCATGTGTTGATTGAGTAAATCTCCATTTGGAATAATAACATCTGCACCGTCGTAGGTGGTCACAACACTACTTCGTAGACCAATCGATTTCATTTGACCGGTTTGTCCTCCGATTTCGATTATATCATCCAGATTTACGGGTTTTTCAAAAGCAATTATAATTCCACTGACTAGGTTGTTTACCAATGTTTGCAAACCGAAACCAATACCAACACTCAAGGCACTAATGATAATTGTAAATTGATTCATTGGTATTCCAGCCGATGAAAAGGCAATAATTATACCTATGCAAATGATTAAAATTCGTATGAGTAATAGCCAACTTCCTATTTTATTTGTTTTTCCGTTCGTTAGACTTTGTCTTTTATCAGAAGCTAAAAAAGAAACAATTTTTGAAATGAATGTCGAAATAATAAGTACCATAAAGAAAATAAAGACACTGTTGTAGGTGTAATTAAAATCGCCTATGTTTCTGGGTTTAGAAAATTCTAATTCAAAGGGAGATATTATTTTTTGATACCAATATGTATTTCGTGCAACAAGTATAAACCAGCCTAATACAAATAAAAAGACATATTTTTTACTTATTTTGTGGTACTCAATTGTTTTTAAATTTAATTTCTTTTCCTCATCGGAATCCTTTAAGTATTCAGAATATAAACCAATATCTTTTGTTAAATGAAAAGTACTCAATAACATAATAGCAATAAAAATATTATATAGTCCTATGGTTATTATGACTTTAGCAAAATTATAATTGCCTAAAAGCATAAACACAATTCCAACTACTTCTAAAATTATCATAAGGACAACAATCCAATTCATTAGTTCGCTATCCCATTTTTTACGATTTTTAAGAGTATGTAATCCAAATAATATAGAAGTTGAAGCAATAAACACTAAAAACCATGATTCTGATACCGAGTGAAGAAGAATCGTATTGTCAAAAATGGCCAATAAATTCAGAATGAAAATACCAATCCAAAAAGTATAATAATAAACAGAAGTTGTTTTTTTGAATAATATGGTTAAAGAAATTCCTATTACTGTCCAAAAAATAGCCATCAAAGCAAATGGTGGTTGTGGTAAAAAAAATTGAAATAAAGTAAAAACAATTACAATGGAGGAAGAAAAAGGATGTCTTAAAATTTGAACAGGGTAATTAAATTTGTCATATAGATTAGCTTTTTCGTATTTTTTCTTTAGAAGTTTTAAGTAAAATGCCGTTGCCAAAAATGCAAGAAATATAATAATGAAGAAATCAAAATGATTGAAAGCATAAAAGAGCAATAATAATATTTCTTTTTTAAGAGAATAAATAAATGTAGAAACAAAATTTTCTTTTTCTTGGCTTTTTGAAAACAAGTTGAATTTTTTAGAAAATAATGCGTCTAGTTCGGTTTTTTTTAAATTATTAATTTCAATGATATCTGATTGTAAATTGAATTTAAATTTCGAACCCAGTATTTCAAGTTTATGAATACTGTCTAAACCATTTCTTAAAAGAGAGTTGATTTCTTTATAATCACCATTTAATTGCATGAATTGATTAAAATAGATTGTTCTGGCAGCAGTATCTTTAGGCGAAATATAGAGCTCTTTAGAGATAAATAAAGAATCAATTTTATTTTGACTGCTACTTAAAACATCATTATTCCCTTTTATTTTAATTAACTGATTTTCAATTCGATTTGAAATTTCATTCAACATTAAGGAAGTGACTGATAAATTTCGATAGGTTAGATAATTTTCATCTTGATCAATAACACCTATTAATGCGGACTTTTTAAGCTCCACAACATAATCTAATTCAAGTGTAAAGCCTTTATAGTCAACACCTTGTTTTAAGATGTTTTTTGCTTTTTGAATTTCAATTTCAATTAAATTGAATAAAATATTTTGATTTCTAATCAATAAATTATTGTCATAATTTGATTGACTGGAAATCTTTCCTGCTTTTGTCAGTTGATTTAAATCAAGATAATAATCTAATTTTAAATCATCTAAACTAATTTTAGAAGAATCTGTTTCATTGGTTTTATCTTGTGCAATGGCACTTAATGAAAGGCATAAAAAAAGAAAAAAAAACAGTTTATTTATTTTCATTGGTTACGAATGAATTTGGTTTTTTATTCATTTATCTAACAAATAGATAAATGAAAATTGACTAAGAAAATTATTCCTTGTTTACTTATTTCTATTCAAATTTAAGCTTTTTTTTATTATATTTATATGTAACAAAAGTTACTTTAAAAAAAAAGTAAACCTTTACTTTTGTTTAAATATTTTTTATGGATTTTTTTCAGCTTATAGGTTATTTTTTAGCAGTATTGGTTGGTATTTCATTAGGTTTAATTGGAAGTGGCGGTTCAATTCTATCGGTGCCAATTTTGGTTTATATTTTGAAGGTGGAACCTGTTTTAGCAACAGCATATTCTTTATTTATAGTGGGTGTTACTGCTTTGGTAGGAGGCATTCAAAAGGCTAGACAAAAGTTGGTAGATTTTAAAAAAGTTCTTCTTTTTGGAATTCCAACAATCTTAGCTGTTTTTATCACTCGTAAGTATATTGTTCCAACTATTCCGGATGTTCTTTTTTCGACTCCTTCTTTTTCTGTAACAAAATCAGTTTTTATAATGATATTGTTTGCAATAGTGATGATTTTTGCCTCCATTAGAATGATAAAACCAATAAAAATAATTGATGTTGAAACCAAAAGAGAGATTAATTTTTTTCAAATTATTTTTCAAGGGTTATGGATTGGACTTGTGGCTGGTTTTGTGGGAGCCGGTGGTGGTTTTTTAATTATTCCGGCACTTTTTTTCTTGGCTAAAACACCCATGAAAATTGCGGTTGGTACATCTTTGTTGATAATTGCATCACAATCATTAATTGGTTTTTTGGGAGATTTAAGTTCTAATCAAGATTTCGATTGGAATTTATTATTTTTCTTTTCTTTGTTCTCTGTAGTTGGAATTTTTATTGGTAATTATATCTCAAAATATATTTCCGGTGAAAAATTGAAAACCGGTTTTGGTTGGTTTGTATTAATAATGGGTTTTTATATCATTTTGAAAGAATTAGTTTTGTAATATGGAAAAAACAAGAAAACAACATTGGGAAACTATTTATGAAACCAAAAAATTTGAAGAAGTTAGTTGGTATCAGGCTGTTCCTGAAGTAAGTCTAACAATTTTATCTGAGTTCGGAGTAGAAAAAGATTGGGCAATTATTGATATTGGCGGAGGAGACAGCTATTTTGTTGATTTTCTTTT
>JAKLIC010000105.1 GCA_022709825.1 Bacteroidota bacterium
TTCGTTTAACATTGGCCTTCAAGTACCATACCTATTTAAAAGTCCGATAGGAATAAAAGCAGAGCTAAACATATTTAAAAAAGACAGCACTTTTCAAAACACGAATACTTCAATTGATTTAGGCTACTTTTTTAACTATAACAGCCAACTTTACCTAGGTTATCAAGCAACAGAATCCAGCGATATTCAAAATGTAAATTCTAGTTTTATCAGTGATTTCACAAATTCGTTTATCACCTCTCAGTATGAATTTACTAAATTCAAAACTGATGATTTTTTATTTCCGGAAAAGACGGTGTTCCATTTTAAAATTGGATTAGGCAAACGAGATTCTAAAACAGATTCTCAAAACCAGGTTTTTGGAAAGATGGAATTAAGGCATAATTTTTATTTAAATGCCAAAAATATCATCCACCTCAAAAGTCAAAACTATCTTTTAACTAGTGAAAATTATATTGTAAATGAATTGTACCGTTTTGGAGGAATCAATTCTATCCGAGGTTTCAATGAAAACAGTTTACAAGGAAATTTATTCACTTCGTTGCTGACCGAATATCGTTATGTGCTTTCTCCCGGAATGTATGTTCATTCCATTATTGATTATGGATACTACCAAGACCAAACAACTGCCTTGAATGATTCGCTTATAGGCTTGGGTTTTGGATTTGGATTATTAACCAAAAATGGGCTTTTCAATTTAATTTATGCCAATGGAAGTACCAATGATCAGGCAATTAAATTAGCCAATTCTATCGTTCATATTAGTTTTAAATCGAGTTTTTAAGTTCCTAACTTAATTGTACCTTTGCGGCATGGAGAAAGAAAATCAAATATTTGGTATAAGAGCAATCATTGAAGCCATTCAAGCCGGAAAAGAATTAGATAAAGTTTTTTTACAAAAAGATGCTCAAGGTGACTTGATGCGGGATTTGTTGAAAACAATGAAACAACATAAAGTAAATTTCACATATGTCCCGGTTGAAAAACTGAATCGATTGACTTCAAAAAATCACCAAGGAGCTGTGGCTACTATAGCACCTGTGTCTTTTCATGATTTAGAAACTTTAGTGACAACCGTTTTAGAAAGTGGTAAAACACCTTTGTTTTTAATTCTAGACCAACTATCCGATGCCCGAAATTTTGGAGCCATCATCCGCACCGCAGAATGTACCGGTGTGGACGGAATTATCATTGGTAAACAAGGAGCCGCTCCTGTAAATGGCGATACGGTCAAAACCAGTGCCGGTGCTGTATTTAATGTACCTATTTGTAAAGTAGAACATATTAAAGACGCTATTTTTTTTCTGCAAGGTTCAGGAGTAAAAACCATCGCAGCTACCGAAAAAACAGATTCAACTTTATATGACTTATCGCTTAACGAACCTTTAGCTATTATTATGGGTAGCGAGGACCGTGGCGTCAATCCTTCCGTTTTAAAAATTGTAGATGAAAAAGCTAAACTACCCATGTTTGGAACCATTGCCTCTTTAAATGTTTCCGTGGCTTGTGGTGCTTTTTTATATGAAGTAGTCAGACAAAGGCAGTAATTTATTCTTCTTTTTTTGGAATATAGTCATAGACAATATTTGAGGAAGGTGTAAATTGATTTTGAGTCTCTATATATTCCAATTCTTCTTCTTTTGGTGTATTGACAAAATTTCCATTTTCATCGAAATGTTTCATAAACGGATCTAGTTCGGGATTAAAATTTGGCTTTTCCCATTCATATCGAATTGGCTTTTTATATTTTTCTGCTTTATATAGTATAGAAAACAAAAACCCTGTAATAAAACCAGCCAAATGCCCTTCCCAAGAAATTTGGTTATCAACTTCAGGAAAAATATACCAAATTGTTCCTCCGTATAACATGACAATCACTAAAGACAAAGCCACTAATCGATAATATTTTGTTTGAACTCCTTTAAAAAAAATAAAACTTACCAACACATAAATGAGTCCGCTAGCTCCAATATGATAATTTTCTCTTCCAATAATCCAAGTTCCAAGCCCTGAAACAAGAATACCAAAAACCAATACTTGTAAAGAAACTTCTCTATAAAAATAACGCAGTAAGGCTATCAGAAAAAGCAATGGAATAGAATTATTATACAAATGCTTAATATCTCCATGTAAAAAAGGACTCAACAAAATTCCTCTTAATCCACTCCAAGATCTGGGTAAAATTCCATAATCACCAAAATCTACTTTGAAACGGACCTCAACCCAAAAAACAATCCACATAGCCAACACAAAAAAAAGTGGCCAGGCAATTACAGAGGTAGAAAATAAAAAAGGTTTTTGTTTCATCAAAAAGTAGTAATCAAAAATACAACCAAAACGAAAGTAGTGCTTTTTTGTCAGAATTCTGTATTTTTACACCATGGAAGCACCTTTAGCCGAACGCATCAGGCCTCAACATTTGTCGGAATATATCAGTCAGTTACATTTAGTGGGTGAACATGGTTCGTTGACGCACCAAATTGCTAAAGGAATTATTCCGAGTTTAATTTTATGGGGGCCTCCCGGAACCGGAAAAACAACTTTAGCACAAATTATGGCTCAAGAAAGTAAGCGGCCATTTTATACGCTAAGTGCAATAAATTCGGGAGTTAAAGACATTCGCGAAGTCATTGAAAAAGCCAAACAAAGTGGTGGTTTATTCACTGCTAAAAACCCAATTTTGTTCATTGACGAGATTCATCGTTTTAGCAAATCGCAACAAGATTCGTTGTTAGCTGCTGTCGAAAAAGGTTGGGTTACACTTATTGGAGCCACTACCGAAAATCCGAGTTTTGAAGTCATTCCAGCCTTATTGTCAAGATGTCAGGTTTATATTCTAAATTCATTTTCAAAAGCAGATCTTGAGCAACTGTTACAAAGAGCAATTGAAAATGATGTTGTTTTAAAAAGTAAAAACATCCAACTGATAGAAACTGAAGCTTTACTAAGACTTTCCGGTGGAGATGGTAGAAAATTACTCAATATTTTTGAATTAATAGTCAATGCAACCGATATTGAACCGATTGAAATCACGAATGAAAAAGTAATGCAATTGGTCCAAAAAAATACTGTTTTATATGACAAAACAGGTGAACAACATTATGATATCGTTTCTGCCTTTATAAAATCTATCCGAGGAAGTGACCCCAATGGGGCTGTTTATTGGTTGGCTAGAATGATTGAAGGTGGTGAAGATGTAAAATTTATTGCCCGAAGAATGTTGATTTTAGCCAGTGAAGATATTGGCAATGCAAATCCTACCGCTTTAATTATGGCTAACAATACTTTTCAAGCTGTTACAACCATTGGTTATCCCGAAAGCAGAATATTATTGAGTCAGTGTGCGATTTATTTAGCCACATCAGCTAAAAGTAATGCCAGTTATTTGGCTATAGGAAAAGCACAACAATTGGTCAAACAAACCGGAGACTTACCGGTTCCTTTACATTTGAGAAATGCCCCTACCAAATTGATGAAAGAATTGGGATATGGAAACGAATACAAATATGCTCATGATTTTGAAAACAATTTCGCAGAACAGGAATTCCTCCCGGATGAACTTCAAAATAATGTACTATATGAACCCGGAAATAATCCCCGTGAAAAAGAATTGCGTACTTTTTTAAAAAACAGATGGAAAGATAAATATGGCTACTAGAAATTTATTTCTAATTTTTCTGAAATTAATTTATCCTCTTGATTGTATTCAAAAAACCATTGCCCTTCTTTTTGAAAAACGACACCGGAATGATTGCCTTTTTGGGCAATAAAAAAATCGGCTTTACCTGTTGAAGTTAATTTGAAAACAACTTTTTGAGCAGTATCGACTAAGTGATAACCTCCATTTATTTTCAAAGCCTGCAAACTGTTTTCGGTTGTTGTTTGTGGCTTGGTAATCACTTCTGAAGTTTCTATAACTTCTGAAGCAATAACCGTTGAATTCGCCGGTATATTTAAACTTTTAGTTGCTCCATTATAACTGTAGTTCAACTCATATAACGAGGCAAATGCTAAGTTTAAAGCTTCTGTATATGCTTTATTAAAGTCTTTTTCTTTGCTTTTCCCTACTGCACTTTTATGAACTATATTGTTTTGACAGTCTTTAAAAACAATAGTAAGATTTGTCCAAATAAAACTACCGCTTTTTTCCACCTCTACCTTCAATACTTCACAAGCATTCGCAACAATCTCTTTTGGAATTTCAGTATTATTATAAAATGCCTTAAAACCCATTTTTTCCAAATTATATTTTGTGAATGTATTCAAACGATATTCATTGTCGCTTTTCATAAAATCAAATCGAACAGGAACAATAACATATTGATAATCATTCAATGTTTGCGAAAATGTTGAATTAGAAAGAAGGATCAAAAAAGCAAAAATTATTTTTTTCATAATTGAATTTTAAAAATTAAAGATATTCTTTTAAAAGCATTAAATGATTTACCTGATGAATTTTTTCATCAACCGATACATTAAATTCATTGAAAAATATAGCATCTAAGCCAACATTTATAGCTCCCTCAATATCTGCTTCAAGACTATCACCAATCATTATACTTTTAGATTTTGTGGCATTTGCTTTTTTTAAAGCATATTCAAAAATCAGCGGATTAGGTTTTTTTACTCCAGCCATTTCGGAATTTGTTATGGTTTGAAAAAAATGTTCAATGTTTGAGTTTTTCAATTTTCCAGCTTGAACAGTTTGAAATCCATTTGTTATAATATGCAACTTATATTTTGGAAATAAATAGTCTAAAATTTCCCAAGCACCTTCATATAAGTAATTAAATTGAGGCAAATAGTGAATATATTCATGAGACAATAAATGAATCATTTCATCCACAACTTCCTTATTCATCAAATCAAATACTTCTTTCAACCGATGATAACGAAGATCCTCTTGAGATATTTTTTCATCGCGATACAATTTCCAATATTTCAAATTTGTTGGAATATAATGCAACAGAAATTCCTCTAAATTTAAATCTAATTGGTGTTTTTCAAATATTTTTTCAAAAGCTAGTGCTGAATTTTTTTCAAAATCCCACAAGGTATGATCCAAATCAAAAAAAATATCCGTCTTGTTTTTAAACACAAAAAATAAATTTATTTACCCCCTTTTATAATTACGGCATTTTCAATATGATAAATCCAATCGTTCACATCATTATCATTGTAACGGAAAGTTCCTTCCATGGTTACATATTGATCTGTTTTTAGCTTTGGTGTCGCTCCTTTAAACTTGATTCCCATAATGGTTTCGGGACCAGCTTGACCACAGAAAAAACAAGAGGCAAAAACATTTTTACTTAAAGCATATGATACGTTGTCAATAGGAATAATAAATCCACTCATGACAATTTTCTTCTTGTTTTTTTCTTTTAAAGTTGAGTTCACAATTGGAAACATTACACCATCCGGATAGTCTTTATCCGGTTTTTTTATAAATTTAATTACTCCCAATAATTTCCATGATAAGGTATCAGGTACTTGCATAAAAACAGCATCCTTTTCGATTATTTCAGGCATAAAACTGGCTGTTTGTAAAGATGGCTTCTGTGTTTTTACATCAATTTGGTTTACGCCAATTTTAGGTATAAATGAACTGTCTAAAAAAA
>JAKLIC010000106.1 GCA_022709825.1 Bacteroidota bacterium
TATTGACTATTTATTGTTGATTTCCGAATAAAGTTATGAAATTTTTAACTAGTTGATAATTTTTAGTTGAATTATTATAAAATAAAAAAACCGAGCTATTGCTAACTCGGTTTTGAAATATTGTTTTGATAGATTATTTCACTTCTTCAAAATCTACATCTTGCGTTTGATCTCCACCTGCACTTGTTGGTTCAGCTTGTTGAGCGGATTGACCATCTTGTGCTTTGTACATCTCCTCAGAAGCATTTTTCCAAGCTTCATTGATTTTGTCTAAAGCAGGTTGAATTGTTGCAATATCTTTTGAATCATAAGCAACTTTCAACTCGTTTAATGCTGCTTCAATTGGTTGTTTATTAGCATCTGATAATTTTTCACCAAACTCTTTCAATTGTTTTTCTGTTTGGAAAATCATTCCGTCGGCTTCATTCAATTTATCAACTTTTTCTTTAGCAATTTTATCAGCCTCTGCATTGATTTCTGCTTCTTTTTTCATTCTGTCGATTTCTTCCGGAGTTAATCCTGAAGAAGCTTCGATACGAATATCGTGTGATTTTCCTGTTCCTTTATCAGTAGCCGAAACTTTGATAATACCATTGGCATCAATATCAAAAGTAACTTCAATTTGAGGCACACCTCTAGGAGCAGGCGGAATTCCGTCTAAATGGAAACGACCAATTGTTTTGTTGTCATTTGCCATTGGTCTTTCCCCTTGCAACACATGGATTTCAACCGATGGTTGATTGTCCGCAGCTGTAGAGAAAACTTGTGATTTTTTGGTTGGGATGGTTGTGTTTGACTCAATTAATTTGGTCATTACACTACCCATTGTTTCAATTCCTAATGATAAAGGAGTAACGTCTAACAACAATACATCTTTAACATCACCACTTAAAACACCACCTTGAATAGCAGCACCAATTGCCACAACCTCATCAGGATTTACACCTTTGGATGGTTTTTTTCCAAAATATTTTTCAACTTGCTCTTGAATGATTGGAATTCTGGTAGAACCTCCAACTAAAATCACTTCGTCAATATCAGAAGTTGATAAACCTGCATCTTTTAATGCTTTTACAACGGGTTCCATTGAACGTTTTACTAAACTTTCTGCCAATTGCTCAAATTTAGCTCTAGTTAATGATTTCACTAAGTGTTTTGGTCCACTAGCTGTAGCAGTAACATATGGCAAGTTGATTTCTGTTTGCGTTGAAGAAGATAATTCAATTTTTGCTTTTTCAGCAGCTTCTTTCAAACGTTGCAAGGCCATTGGGTCTTTGCGTAAATCAACACCTTCTTCGCTGTTGAATTCGTTTGCCAACCAATCGATGATTACTTGGTCAAAATCATCTCCACCTAAGTGTGTATCTCCGTTTGTTGATAATACTTCGAAAACACCATCTCCTAATTCTAGAACAGAAATATCAAATGTACCTCCACCTAAATCGTAAACAGCAATTTTTTGATCTTTTCCTGCTTTATCTAAACCATATGCTAACGCTGCAGCAGTAGGTTCGTTGATAATACGCATTACTTTTAAACCTGCAATTTCTCCCGCTTCTTTCGTCGCTTGACGTTGAGCATCATTAAAATAAGCAGGAACAGTAATAACCGCTTCGGTTACCGTTTGTCCTAAATAATCTTCGGCTGTTTTTTTCATTTTTTGAAGAGTCATAGCCGATAACTCCTGAGGCGTATATAAACGTCCGTCAATATCAACACGTGGCGTGTCATTGTCTCCTTTTACTACTTTGTAAGCAACATTTCCAGCTTCTTTTGCACTTTCAGAATATTTATTACCCATGAAACGTTTAATAGACGCAATGGTTTTGGTTGGATTAGTTACCGCTTGTCTTTTTGCAGGATCCCCTACTTTGATTTCGCCACCTTCCACAAATGCAATTACTGATGGAGTTGTTCTTTTCCCTTCAGCATTTGCAATTACTACCGGTTCTCCACCTTCCATTACGGATACACAAGAGTTGGTAGTTCCTAAATCGATTCCAATTATTTTACTCATAACTTTAAATTTGTAAGTCTTTGTTTTTAATTCGTTTTTTAAAACTTGATTTGCTAAATGACAAGGATTGTGCCAAGCATAAAAACAAAAAAATAATGTCATATTTTGACTGACGCATCAGAAAAAATATGACATTATGGCATTGTATTAATAACTTTTGCCTAATCTACTAAAAACAACGCATTACTAAATAGCAAGTTCCCATTCTCCCAAAACCCTCTAAATAAGGGATTGTCAATCATATAAATCACTTTCCCGTTTCCAACATTATCAACAGCATAAGAAACTGTCTCTTCTAATTGAGTTTTAAGTTTATTACCAATGAAACCAAAACTTTGGTATTTTTTTGGAACATAAATCACGTTTTGAGCTCCTTTTAACAATTTAAAATTTGACTCTGTAGTCTTTAAACTGAAATAATTATTTCCTAATCCAAAAGTTAAGGGGTGCGTTGAATCCATTACATTTTCAACAATGGCTCCCGGAACATATCCTGAAAGGGAACGTCTTTCACTTCCTTCATAATCAAGAAAACGATCTGATAATTCAGCCTCCTCTTGCAATTTTTTGGATTCTGTTTTTTCATCTTCTGTTGCAAATTTCGTTAAATGATAACCTTCACGATCTTCAAATTGAGTTATTGCTCCTCCAATTGCAATAACTTTCCCTCCTTTAGAAACAAAATCATCAATTTTTTTCTTTTGTTCATCAGAAAAACCATAAAATCCTTCAGCTAAAATTAAAGTAGTATATTCTAATAGATTAACTCGATTGAAATATTGGACTTCTACAGTACTTATTGGGTATTCTATTACTTGATCCATAAAGAACCAAACTTGTCCGAAATCTATATTACTCACGCCACTTCCACTTAAAACTAATACTTTTGGGGCTTTTAGCAATGGATAATTTTCTCCTCCTAAATCTCCTCCATTTTTAGCAAAGCCACTTTCTAAAGCAACATAATCATATTTTTCAGCTATCAAATTAACGACAGTTTGTTCAAAATTAATCACTTTTTGATTATCACCTTTGTTGACAATCAATCCACCCTTTTCTATTTTTAAATCACCAAAGTAAACCTCCTTTCTGGCAGAACGAACTTTGATATTATTTTGATGCAAATGACTCAATACTCTTGCTGAACTTCTATTATTCCAAGGAATATAATAAGCATAAGCCATCTCAATTTTACTTGGTGCAGAAACTTCAATTTTCGATTTATTTTTGATTGCTAAATTTCCTTTTACCGCATAACTCTCTACACCATAAGCAAATGGTAAAGACCACGCTGTAATATCATAAGATAAACTATCCGTTAATTTTTGATTCGGTTCAAATAAAACCTGTGTCAAAACGGCTCTGGGTTGATCAACCTTAATTATTAAATCGTTCGGTTCAATTGTAAAACCTTTATCTTTATTAGATTGGTAATGATAACCTGAAAGTTTTTTGGTTTCATCTGCAAAAGAACTTTCAATTCGATTTCTATTTAATAAATTAGTAAGTTCTAAATTCTTTGCACTATTTTTTATAATATAGGTTTGATATTTTCCTTTGGGTTTTGTTCTGTTGTCTTTAAAATAAGCTCTGAATTCTTTTGTCAAACTTTCTTTTTGAACAAAAGATAACTCCACAACAGCTAAAAGTGCTTTGGTGTGATGGTTAATGCGATCTTGAATCGTTAATAATTCTCCATTTTTCATTACCACTGCTCTCCCGGCACCTATTCCTCCCTGCTCATAAGTCATTCCTACTGCACCATTATAACAAGGATAAGTGTCGCCATAACTTGGATAAAACAAATCAAATCGTTCACCTGAATAATACATCCAACCCTCTTTGTCAAATTTTTTAGAGGTTAACTCCCCTATTTTTTTATGAAAATCACGTTGGAAAAGAGCAATTTGTTCATGATAAGGTTCGGCAGCCGGTGGAAAAAAATAAGGCTCATTATAGCCCATTTCATGAACATCGGCATGAACCATTGGCATCCACTGATGATATAAATCCATTCTCAATTGAGTTTCAATTTGGGTTTGCCAAGCCCAATCACGATTCAAATCATAGAGATAATGATTTTGTCTACCTCCCGGCCATGGTTCCATGTGTTCTCTATCTGTTGTTCCGGGATGTGTTTTTTTTCCGGAAATATCACGAAGCCAATTGGCATATCGCGAAAAACCATCCGGATTCAAACACGGGTCGAGAATCACTACTATATCCTGCAACCAATTTTTAGTATCTTTATTTGTTGGGTTCACCAATTCATAGGCAACATTCATCGCACTTTCGACTGCCCCAATTTCATTTCCATGTACGTTAAAACTCAACCAAACAATGGTTTTATCTTTAACAGCTGTTGATTTTGTTGGATATAACCCAATGGCATTCAAATGATTTTTTCGAATTTCTTCTAAATTTTTTAAATTTTCAGGTGTTGAAATATAATACGCATTCAAGTTTCGTTCCTGATTGGTTTCTCCATATTTTTGATATTGAATCCAATCAGAATTTTGGACTAGTTGCTTAAAATAGGCTTCTACCTGATGATAATACGTAACTTGCTTTCCATAATTCGGTAAAAATTCAGAAGGAGATTTAGGTTGAGAAAAACAAAAACAACCTATAAAAAGGAATAAAAAACTGTAAATCCGATTCATCTTTAAAATTTAGAATTCAAATATATGGATTTTGGAATAACCGAACATTGGATTAACATTTCATTTACTAATAATCACTCTTTTTGTTAAACTAAATCGTTAGTGAGATTTAATAGTGAAATACCTTTAAACAAAATACTATATTTGCCTAACTAAAACGATATAGTTATGGAAGAATGTATTTCTGTTTTTGATATGCTTAAAATCGGAGTAGGTCCTTCAAGTTCTCATACACTTGGACCTTGGCGAGCAGCAGAACGATTTCTGGCAGAAATTAGAACAGAGCATCTTTTAACCAATGCTATTCGGGTTAAAGTTGACTTATATGGTTCCCTTTCGTTAACCGGAAAAGGTCACGCTACTGATTATGCCGTGATGCTTGGTTTAAGTGGGCAAGATCCGGAAACAATTCCGGTTGCAGCTATTGATGGAATAATTCAAGCTATCAAAACCGATAAAAAAATCAAATTAGGTAATGAAATTTGGATTGATTTTGATGTTGAAAATGACATTGTTTTCAATAAAAACTTTCTCCCTTTTCATGCCAATGGATTAACTTTTACAGTTTTTACAAAAGAAAAAACATATAGCGACACTTTTTATTCCATTGGTGGTGGCTTTGTAGTGACTGAACGAAGAAGTAACGCTAAACATAATCAGGAAATAAAATGTTCGTTTCCCTATCCAATTCAAAAAGCAGATGAATTATTAGCGTATTGCAATTCATTAAATAAATCTATTTCTGAAATTGTTTTGGAGAACGAAAAATCAATGCGTTCTGAAGAAGAAATTCATCACGAATTAATGCGTATTTGGCATACTATGCTAGAATGTATTTACATAGGTTGTCACTCTGAAGGAATTCTTCCCGGAGGATTAAATGTTAGACGTAGAGCGTTTGACATGCATGA
>JAKLIC010000107.1 GCA_022709825.1 Bacteroidota bacterium
TTTTTAATGAGTCTACAGCAAATGTAGCTCCGGCATAAAAATCAAATTCAGTTGATTGATTTGTGCTTAACGTTTGATTTTTTATAAAATCTTCATATTTTTCTGTTGAAAAAGGAAGCAACATAACCACTTCTTTTTTCTCCATTGTATTTAATGTTTTGAGTAAGCCTATTTGTTCTTTTTTGTTTTCAACTTTTGACTCAACTTTGTTTTGGGTGATTTCAACATCTGGAACAACTGTTTTTGACTCCGGAACTTTATAAGCAGCAGCCAATTCAGTCGTAATTTTGTCGGATGGAATTTTTATTATCATTCCAATCTTTACACCTTCTGCTAAATTAGGATTAACTTCTATTAATTTATCTTGACTCATCCCAGTCATTTTTGACAGACCAAATAAAGTTTGCTTTGGCTGAACTTCATAATCTACCCAACCAGAATCTGTACTTTGAGGAACTTCGACTTTTACAGGATTATCTTTTGACTTTACATTTTCTTGCTCCACTTTTGGAACTTCAACCAAAACCGGTTCACTTTTAGGAACTTCTTGTTTTGATACTGCATTTGAAGAAACTCCCCCTGAAACAACAATTCGTTGACCGGTTTGCAACATTTTTATTATCTGAGGATTTTTTGCTTCTAATTCTTCAATTGAAATTCCGTAGCGTTTTGACAATCCGTATTTTGTTTCTCCAGCTAATACAAGATGATAATTAGAATTCTCAGAGATAGAAGAATTGTTTTTCTTAACCGGAATTCTCAAAGTTTGTCCACTCTTTAAAACACCATTCAAAAAATCTTTATTTGCTTCGGTTAACTCATCTACGGTTAAACCGTTTCGTTTCGAAATACCGTAAAGGGTTTCTTTTGGAAGAACAACGTAAATAATAAAATCTGTAAATTGATTTACGTTTTTTGATTCCTTAGACACATAAACTTCTTTTCCACCTCTGATTTCAAGCTTATGACCAGATTGAAGGCCATTAACGATATGAGGATTTTGATTTTCTAATTGACTAGTTGAAATCCCAAATCGTTTTGCCAAACCAAACTTTGTTTCCCCGGGATTTACTGTATAAATTATTACATCATTATTTGAATTAGATGCATTATTTTCACTCTTAGGTTCTGTCTTTTGAAGTTTAGTAACCAAAGAAACGGGAATGTTTATTACTTCATTTTCCTTAATCCCGTTTGCCAATTCCGGATTAAGTTTATACAAATCATTTGGTGTCACTTTATACTTTTGAGCAATAGAAATCACTGTTTCTCCTTTTAAAACGGTGTGTTGTGTAATGCCTTCCTGAGCAAATAATAGGCTCAAACCAGACTGAAACAGAAGTATAATTAAAAAATAAAATTTTTTCATTCGATTAAATTACAATAGTAAATAAAAACTTACTTTTCTAATTTATAAATTTAAAAAAAAACCTTCAAAAGTTTTTATCTTCTGAAGGTTGTTATTAAGATTGTTATTAACAATTTTTAAAACACGAAAATGGCTCTTTCACCCATAAAATCATTCACTTCATTAGCAACTTCCTCAATGATTTCTTCGTTTGTAAAATTCATAATTACTCGGTCAATTAGAGCAACAACGGTTTCCATATCCGCCTCAACTAAACCTCTTGTAGTAATAGCAGGAGTTCCAACACGAATTCCCGATGTCACAAAAGGTGACTTATCATCAAATGGAACCATGTTTTTGTTCACCGTAATTTCTGCTTTTACTAATGCATTTTCAGCTTCTTTTCCTGTGATATTTTTATTTCGTAAATCAATCAACATCATGTGATTATCTGTTCCGCCTGAAATTAAATCATATCCTCTTTTGACAAATGCTTCAGCCATTGCTTTTGCATTTTTTTGCACTTGAAGTGAATATCTAAAAAACTCATCTGATAACGCTTCACCAAAAGCAACTGCCTTGGCTGCAATAATATGTTCAAGTGGACCACCTTGATTTCCAGGAAAAACAGCGGCATCTAATAAAGAGGACATCAGTCTGATTTCTCCTTTAGGTGTTTTTATTCCGAATGGATTTTCAAAATCTTTACCCATCAAAATCATCCCTCCACGAGGACCGCGAAGTGTTTTATGAGTCGTTGTTGTGATGATATGACAATGTGGAACCGGATCATTTAATAAACCTTTTGCTATTAATCCGGCAGGGTGTGAAATATCTGCTAAGAGTATTGCTCCAACACTGTCTGCAATTTCTCTGAATCTTTTAAAATCCATATCTCTGGAATAAGCAGATGCTCCGGCAATAATCATTTTAGGATTTTCTTTTGTTGCTATTTCCTGAATTTTATCATAATTCAAACGTCCGGTTTCCTTTTCAACTCCGTAAAAAACAGGATTATATAATCTTCCTGAAAAATTCACCGGTGAACCATGCGTTAAATGTCCGCCATGTGACAAATCGAAACCTAAAATTTTGTCTCCCGGTTTTAAACAAGCAAAAAACACTGCTGTATTCGCTTGTGAACCTGAATGAGGTTGGACATTAGCATAATCGGCACCAAAAAGGGCCTTTGCTCTGTCGATGGCAATTTGTTCCACTTGATCCACTACTTCACAACCTCCATAATAACGCTTACCCGGATAACCTTCGGCATATTTATTTGTTAAAACAGATCCGGCAGCTTCCATCACTTGGTCACTCACAAAGTTTTCAGAGGCAATCAGTTCTAATCCGTGAATTTGTCTATCTTGCTCGTCTAAAATAAGGTCAAAAATTTGTTCGTCGCGTTGCATTTGATAATATTTCGTTAAATTGAGCTCAAAATTACAAAAATCGTTTGTTAAATTGATAGTAAATAATATATTTGGTTGATAATTTTTCAACATTAAATCAACAATTAAAAATGCCTATAACAGCTAATAACCCAAACAGAAAATCTTGGATAGAAGTTCCAATCGACAGTGATTTTCCTATTCAGAATATCCCTTTTGGAGTCTTTTTAACTAAGGATGATATTGTAACTATTGGAACAAGAATTGGTGATTGTGCTATTGATTTAGGTGCTATGCAGCAATTAAATTATTTTGAAGGTATCGATTTAACGGATGATATGTTCATGCAGGATACTTTAAATGATTTCATTTCTGACGGAAAAAAAACCTGGCGTTTAGTAAGAAACAGAATTGGAGATTTATTTGATAGCAATAACCCAAAACTAAGAGATAACAAAGAGCATCGGGATATCATCATTTTTAAAATGGATGATGTAGAAATGCAACTTCCAGTATTAATTGGTGATTATACAGACTTTTATTCCAGTAAAGAACATGCGACAAACGTTGGTAAAATGTTTCGTGATCCCGAGAATGCATTGTTGCCAAATTGGCTTCATATTCCAGTAGGCTACCACGGAAGAAGTTCTACAATAATTCCTTCCGGAATACCTGTTCATCGTCCAATGGGTCAAACGCTTCCAAATGGAGATACCCAACCGGTTTTTGGTCCTTCAAGATTAGTTGATTTTGAATTAGAAATGGCTTTTATAACTACCGATGCTAATATAATGGGAGAAAACATTCCTGTTAGTGAAGCAGAAGATTATATTTTTGGAATGGTTTTGTTGAATGATTGGAGTGCCAGAGACATTCAAAAATGGGAATATGTTCCGCTTGGTCCTTTTTTAGCGAAAAATTTTGCTTCCTCTATTTCACCTTGGATCGTTACAATGGATGCCTTAGAACCTTTTAAAACAAAAGGTCCTAAACAATCTCCGGCTCCTCTTCCTTATTTACAACAAAAAGGAAAACATGCCTTTGATATTAATTTAGAAGTTTATATCACTCCCGAAAAAACAGACTCCACTTTAGTGAGCAAATCGAATTTTAAATATATGTATTGGTCAATGGCTCAACAATTAGCTCATCATACTTCTAATGGTTGTAAAGTAAATTCCGGAGACATGATGGGAAGCGGAACAATTTCAGGTTCCACTGAAGAAAGCTTTGGTTCTATGTTGGAATTAACCTGGGGTGGGAAAAACCCAATAAAAATGAAAGATGGAAGTGAACGAAAATTCATAAACGACAACGATACTGTAACAATGAAAGGATATTGTCAAAATGGGCAAATTAGAATTGGTTTTGGAGAAGTTAAAAGCAAGCTACTCCCCCCCTTCGTAAGATAATAATATAAATCCGGGTAATACCGGATTTTTTTATATCTGATTGTACTTGTTTAGTATATTTGTGTTATAAAAATCTGATTTCATGAAAAAAATTACGTTGCTTATATTTTTCTACAGTTTCATTTCTTGTGGTGTTAAACAGTCTACCAATCATTTAAATTCCGGTAACTATGACGAAGCAATTGAAATTGCTGTAAATAGTTTACGAAATAATAAAAATACAAAAGGAAAACAAGATTACGTTTATATACTTGAAGAAGCTTTTGCCAAAGCAAAAGAAAGAGATTTAAGAAACATCGATTCATGGTCAAAAGACGCCAATCCAACAAATTTAGAACAAATATATAATTCGTACGTTCAACTCAATCGTCGTCAAGAATTAATTAGGCCTTTGCTACCCTTAAAATTACTGAAAGAAGGTAGAGACGCTATTTTTCCTATGGACAATTATTCTACAGAAATTATTGATAGCAAAAATGCCTTGTCTAATTATTTATATACCAATTCTAAAAACTTATTACAAACAGCAAATAAAATTGAAGCAAGAAAAGTTTTCGATGATTTAAACTATTTAAACAGCATCAATCCGGGATTTAAAGATGTCAAAAAGCTAATTGATGAAGCTCAATTCAAAGGAACTGATTTTGTAAATGTTTATACAAAAAACGAAACCAACATGATGATTCCTATTCGTTTGCAAGATGATTTATTGGATTTTAGCACCTATGGTTTAAACGATAAATGGACGGTTTATCACAGCAACAGACAACAAGGAATTACCTATGATTTCGGCATCATTTTGAATTTCAGAGAAATAAACATTTCACCTGAACAAATCAAGGAAAAACAAGTAATTCAAGAAAAACAGATAAAAGATGGTGTGAAAAATCTTTTAGATGCCAACGGAAACATAGTTCGTGACAGTTTAGGAAATCCTATCAAAGTAGATAAATTCATAACTGTAAAAGGAACAGCGTATCAGTTTACACAATTCAAAGCCAGTCAAGTTACTGCAAAAGTGGATTATATTGATTTCAATAATAATCAGTTAATCAACACTTACCCACTTGCCAGTGAGTTTATTTTTGAAAATATTTATGCTACTTTTCGAGGTGATCGAAGAGCATTTGATGAACAATATATTTCGTATTTCGGTAAAAGAGCAGTTCCATTTCCATCTAATGAACAAATGGTTTATGATACCGGTGAAGATTTGAAAGCAAAACTAAAAGAGATTATTAGTAGAAATCGAATCAGAAGATAGTTCATTTGATATGCTGACAAATGAAAATTTCTAAAACAATTAAACAATAAATTTTTTCAATTTATTTACTTCAATTCCATCATGTGAGTCATGATAAA
>JAKLIC010000108.1 GCA_022709825.1 Bacteroidota bacterium
TTCAAGATACTGAAATTCAGTATCTTGACCAATATCTAATCAATTTATTTTTCTTCAAATAATTACACCCAACGGGTACTATTTATTCTTTTCGTAATTTAAGAAATACGATTTCATTTGTTTCGGTGTCAGTATAACTTAGGTTGATTTCTTCATAAGTTAATGTAACAATGGTTAGAACATGTTCCACTGAAACTCCTTCACTATCTACATAGGTTAAAACAATTTTATTGTTTTCTACTTCATATGAACCGGTTGTTTGAAAATTTTGACAACTTGAATTAATAAATTCAAAATCATTTTCTTCAAAGGTTTTATTTTCATTTAAAACCAAGTTATCATCTTCACAATCGGTCGCATTAATATAATCTTCATATACGATTGTATTATTTGCGTTGATTGTACCAATTTGATTTACATACCATTTTCCAAGCACATAATTTTCTTGGACAAATGTTGTATCATCATCTTCATCACATGAAATGAACAAGGCGAAGATTGACAAAAATATAAGGGATACTTTTTTCATGTTATAGGGTCTAATTATTCTCCGAAAACTTCAATATTATCAACCTGATAAGTAGTGGTAACACCTGCCGCAGAACCTTCATATCTGAAGGCTACGTAAACAGTACCATTAATTCCGGACATATCAATGTTTCCTGAACTATAGAAATTGGATGCATAAGAAGTATCCTGGACATTTAAATCAACACTAAATTGAGTCCAAGTAGCGGCATTAATGGCAGCAGCTGTTCCGGAACCATCGTAATCTGTAGAATACCAAACTGAAAGAGCAATTCCATTTGCAAATCCGGTTTTGTATCCAAAACGTAAAAATTCAGCGGTTGTATTATCAAGATTTATAGCAGGAGTAATTAAACGAGTATCTACATTATTTTCACCTGTTCCAAAAGCAGACATTTGAGCATATTTATTTAAACTAAAAATTCTAGCTTCCCATTTTTCTGCACCCGCATTTATGGATACATTAGACCAACCCGGTAAAGCAATAAATTGATTATTTCCTGTAGAAGTGATACCTTCAAAACTTTCAGAAAATAATGGAGCCAATCTTTCTCCGGTTAATTGAATATCTCTTTCTGTTCTGGCAACAAATTGATAATCTGAATTATATTTAGTCATTACACCTCTCACTTTCCCTCTTCCGGTTGCAACCGGTTTTCCGGCAAAGTTAGCAAAACTACTGGTTCTGAAAATAACAGAATTTCCATCAGCATCCACTAAAAAATGATTGGTGGCACCTCCTGTATCATTATTTGGATCGTAATAAGTAGTAGTAATTGATGCATCAGTAAACTGAACATCATCAATGTCAATTAATGTGTTGATGACAGCATCGTTTTTAGCTTGAGCAATAGTCACTGTTTTTACTAAATCGCTTTCAGGAACGATAGTACATGAACGGCTTAAGACAGTTTTATATAATGATTCAGAAAGTCTTCCAACAGAAGGTACATTAGAAGAATTCACATAAATTCCACCAATACGCATTCCACCATTACTAACATCAGTATATAAGTCTTTCATTTTAATGAATACTTTTCTACCCGGTTCAAAATTGATAAAAGTAGAGGTAACATCAACAGGAACACTAAATGCTTTTGAACCATCTAAGGTTTGCATAGAGATTGATTTGTAAAAATTTCCGCCTTCATCACTTGAAGTAACATAGGCTTCAATGATATCATCAGCCAAATATTGAGAAATATCAGTTGAAGCAGGTATTTGAGCTACTTCTTTTGTTTTTTGTAAAGTTGAATCCACACATTCCAACGTAGGAACTGCATAGTCATCATCGTTCACACAGCTCGTAGTAAAACCTGCTGCAAGAGCTATAAATAAGATGGATTTTAAAAAATTAGTTTTCATAGTATTTTAATTATAAGTTGATGTAAAAGTTAACAAAATAGGTTCTTCCGTAACCATAAAAATATTTTGGAGCGAAAGAGGGCGTTCCACTTGAAACGTCTTGATTTAATTCTCTGTAATTAGCATTTCTGGCTTGTTCAAAACCACCTGTTTTATAAGTAACGTCAAAAATGTTATTGATTGAAGCAAAGAAACCAACAGTATTTCTGTTTTTATTGCTTATTCTCCAAGATTTACCGCCGACAAGGTTTACTAAAGTAAAGCTATCAAATTTTTCTTGTTTTAGCAATTCTCTAGCTCTTTCTTCTGTTGCTTCTGGAAAAGGGTAGCCATTAATATCAGCCGGATTTCTGTAGAAATTATCTGTTCTCATTAAAGCAGAAACATCTAAATAATTATCTGCTAAATAGTTTACATTTGCTCCAATCCACCAGAATTTTGGGTCTCTATATTCCATACCTAAGGAATAAGCTTGTTGAGGTGATCCAGGGATTTTATAATCTTTTAATTTTGATTCACCTAAATTTACCAAAGGAGGTAAATTATTTACCGCATTTGCATCTACATTTAAATACACGTTAGGATTGTTTGCATAAGTATATTGTCCGTATGCAGCAGCACCATTTACTTTAATTGTGGAAGTGATTTGGTATTCTAATCCAAATTCACCACCAAATTGTAATTTATCCATACCTGTAACTAATTCTGCTACAAAAGCATCTCCGCCATCTCCTTCAGTATCTTCAAAAGCACCTTCTGCAAAGAAGAAGGAAGTTTCAGTTATGTTTTGAATTTTTGAATAAAATCCTGTGATTTTAGCTTTTAATTTAGGTGTTCTGATAATATAACTTAAATCAGCACTCGAAATCGTTTCACTATCTAATCCGTCAAAAACAAAATTACTTAAGCGAGCATTAGGGAAAGTACTTCTTAAGTTAGGTGCTTTTGACATATAAACACCATTAAAATTAATAAAATGTCTACCAGTTAGTTTGTAGGTCAATCCACCTTTAAATCCAAAATTATCAAAAGCAATTTTTTCACTATCGCCATATGAATTTGTTGGATAAATTCCGTTTTTATAAAGACCTTCTCTTTGGTATTCAGAACGAGAAAACTCTTGTGCTACATAGAAGTCAATTTTTTTGAAAGTAAATTTAAACTGAGTAAATGCTCTTAATACGTTAGCATATAAGTTATAGTTGTAACCGTATTTATCACCTTCCACTACTTTTCTATCCGGATTATTTAAATCCGACTGAGAAGCATCACCATCTTGAAAATTATCGATGTCGTCAAAATAAAGACCACCTAGTAAATCTTCTAAATATTGATAGTTATTTGAATTTAATCTTGTGTAAGAAGCTCCACCATTAAGTCCAATATTATCACTTAATTGAGAGTTTAATATCGTATTAAATGTCCAAGTTTTGTCATCTGTTCTGTCTTGATACAGAACATACTTACTTCTTGCTTTTTCACGACCGATTTCCTGATTATTTTCATCAACAATAGGAATAGAATTAGCTAAATACATGGAATCCCAATTAATCTGACGTTGATTAAAGAAATTGGCATTTGTAGCTCCAACTAAATCAGGTGTAAAAATACCACCCAATCCACCCGGTTGATATGCAGCAGGGTCTTGTTGCATTACTTCATCCGGATTATTGTTGTATAATGATGTAAAGTAACTTGGTAAATTTCTGTAATAAGTAGGATCAGGATTTGTTACATCTTGAAAGTCTAATCTGGAATTAGCGATGGAACCAAATTGGTATGTTACGTTTGAATTTAATTTAGTTTTAGGACTAATATTCCAATAATGACTCAACATGAAAATAGGTTCTTCTAAATCTTTATCTCTTGAATTTCTTTTTTCACCGTCTTGGTAACCCCAATAAGAATTATATTTTTCGCCGGCAATACTAGTTACTTCATTAGTATTCGGAGAATTTTTCCCCCTACTGTTTTGAGCATAAATAGAAGTAAAGTTTAAACTATGACTATTATTGATTTTTTTCTCAATACTGGCAAAAACTGAATTTGCGGAATAATCTGTTCCTTCAAAATAACCTTCTTGTGCGAAACGTCTTGATGCTGAAATAACAAAAGCCCAACCGTCTTTGTCCATACCAGAGGCATAAGTACCCATCATTCTCCAACTGTAATTGGTATTAGTTCCTGAAAAAGACAATCTAGTTCCCGGTCTGTAGATAGATGCTCTGGTATAAATTTGTTGAGTCCCTAAAATTCCACCAAAAGTATGGTCAGAAGCAGCAGAACCCATAGTGAAGTCTTGGTTTCTAGTGGCGTCATTTAAACCACCCCAATTTCCCCATTGAGGTCTGTTATCATAAATTTTGTTCATAATTACTCCATTTATCATAGTAGTACTATAATCGTTGTCAAGACCTCTTATTCTAAATCTTGCTTGACCCCAATTGAATGCACTTGCTTGTTGAAAGACATCACGAGTTGCTTGCAGAAGTCCAGCGGTGTTATCAGAACCACTATTGTCATCTCCCAAGTCAGATTCAGTAATGGTGACTAGACTTAACTGTTGCTCAGTCGTAATGTCTTCTTCAAGAGCAATTACTCCTAAGTCTAATGTTTGTCCAGCTACAACATCAACTGATAATAATTGTTGTAGGTAACCTGTGCTTCTCACTAAAACTAAATGTTCTCCAACAGGTACATTTTCAATACTAAAAACACCTTGTGCATCAGTAAGTTTAATTAATGTTGTGTTTTGGACTGCAACAACAATACTCTGAAGCGGTTTTTGAGTTTTAGAATCAACGATTTTACCTGTAATACTCGATGTTTGTTGTCCAAAAACCACAAGCACCTGCATCATGAGTAAAATACTAAAAACTAGTTTTTTCATAAAAAATATAGAATTAATTTACGTTCGTTAAGTTAATTATTTCTTAACAGCCCGCAAATGTACATCTTTTAATAATATTATTTACTTTTGGTGCGAAGTTTGTAATAAACTTGATAGTAATTTAATATACAATTTATGAAAATTAAACAGTTAATCGCTGTTTTTGTTGTGATTTTCGCAATAAACAGTGTCAATGCCCAAGACAAAAAGTATAAAGTGCACACGGTTGCGTTTTATAATCTTGAGAATCTATTCGATACAAAAGATGATCCTAATGTTTTTGACGAAGAATATACACCAGCACAAGGATGGACGAGTGATAAATACCAACAAAAATTAAAAAATCTTGAAAGAGTTCTTTCAGAAATTGCAGTCAACGAAAAACAAGCTAATTCTCCAACAATCATTGGTGTTTGTGAAATTGAAAACAGAGGTGTCCTCGAAGATTTAATTAAAACACCTAAATTGTTAACAAAAGATTACGGAATTATTCATTATGATTCTCCCGATGCCAGAGGAATTGATGTTGGGTTTTTATATCAAAAGAAACACTTTACGCCAACAAGTTCTGCAAACATCCCATTAATCATAACAAATTTTGATGGTAGTGGAAAAAGAGTTTATACCCGAGACCAACTTTTAGTTACAGGATATTTAGATGGTGAAGAAATGCATTT
>JAKLIC010000109.1 GCA_022709825.1 Bacteroidota bacterium
GTTCCCATTTCACAATCAATTAGTATTCTTGAAGCAATTATTGGGGTATTATTTCCAACCGTACTCATTGGTTATCTAATTTCTGATGCCACTTCAAAAAAATAGTTTGTTAAGATTGATTTTGTTAACTCATTCAATTTAGTACCTTTGCCAACGAATTCTTCCATTTAGAATTCAAACCTATTTTACTCACTCAAACTGTTTATAGCATGCAACTGTATAACACAATGCGAGCAGAGGAAAGAGCCGAACTTATTGATCAAGCCGGTAAACAACGTCTTACGTTGTCTTTCTATGCCTACGCCAAAATTGAAGACCCTAAAAAATTTAGAGACGATTTGTTTTTAGCCTGGAATCCGTTGGATGTCTTGGGAAGAATTTACGTGGCGAATGAAGGAATCAATGCCCAACTTTCATTACCCGCAGATTATTTTTATCAATTTAAAGATACGATTGAAGCGTATGATTTTATGAAAGGTATTCGTTTGAATATCGCCAGAGAACACGACGATCATTCTTTTTTAAAACTGACTATTAAAGTTAGACATAAAATTGTCGCAGATGGTCTTGATGATTCTACTTTTGATGTAACCAACAAGGGAATTCACCTAAAAGCAAAAGAATTCAATCAATTACTTGAAGACCCTAACACGATTGTGGTTGATTTCAGAAATCATTACGAAAGTGAAATTGGTCATTTTAAAGGAGCAATTACGCCGGATGTGGACACCTTTCGTGAATCTCTTCCTATTATCGAAGAACAACTAAAAGACTTCAAAGAAGATAAAAATTTATTGATGTATTGCACCGGAGGAATTCGATGCGAAAAAGCAAGTGCGTTTTTTAAACACAAAGGATTTAAAAACGTGTATCAATTAGAAGGCGGAATCATTGAATATGCCCGTCAGATTGAGCAAGAAGGTTTGCAAAGTAAATTCATCGGTAAAAATTTTGTGTTCGATCATCGTTTGGGCGAACGAATCACTAACGATATTGTTTCACAATGCCATCAATGTGGGAAACCCTGCGACAATCATACCAATTGTGTAAACGATGGATGTCATTTACTTTTTATTCAATGCGACGAATGCAAAGAAAAAATGGATAATTGTTGTTCAGCCGAATGTCAGGAAATTATTCATTTACCATTAGCCGAACAAGTAAAATTAAGAAGAGGCATTCAAAAAGGCAACATGATTTTCAAAAAAGGAAAATCGGATGCTTTAAAATTCAAACATTCCGGCGAATTGTCCGATGTTTCTTTGGCAATTGCAGAACCCGGCGTTAACGAACTGGCAAAGCAAAAACCCTTTCGCGAACGCATTAAAAGAAAAAAAGTATTGGTTGCGAAAGCTCAACATTACTATACCAACGCCCAAGTTGGACTGTTTTTGATGGAAAACCATGAATTAGTTGTTGGTGACAGCATTTTAATTTCCGGACCAACTACCGGAAATGAAGAATTTGTGTTAGAAAAAATGTTTGTTAACGGAACCGAAAATTCTTTAGCAAAACCGGGAGATAAGGTGACTTTTAATGTACCATTTCGCATTCGATTATCTGATAAACTTTATAAAATCCTTTCGTAATCATGACTTTATCAGGAAAAATAGAGCTTATGGCTCCTGCCGGAAACTTTGAATCCTTACAAGCTGCTTTGGATAATGGTGCCGATTCGATTTACTTTGGAGTAGAACAATTAAATATGCGAGCTCGGGCAACCATCAATTTCACGATGGAGGATTTGAAAGAAATTGCCAAACGTTGCAACGCCAAAAATGTTCGAACCTATCTTACTTTAAATACAATTATTTATGACCACGATATTTCAGTGGTAAAAACCCTTTTGAACAAAGCAAAAGAAGCAGGAATCACAGCGGTAATTGCCTCAGATCAGGCAGTGATTGCCTCAGCAAGAGCTATCGGAATGGAAGTACACATTTCAACCCAATTGAATGTAACAAATGTGGAAACAGTGAAATTTTACAGCCTTTTTGCTGATACCATTGTTTTATCTCGTGAATTAAGTTTGCGTCAAGTAAAAAAAATCACAGAGCAAATTGAAAAAGAACAAATCAAAGGACCAAGTGGCAATTTAGTTGAAATCGAAATTTTTGGTCATGGAGCCTTGTGTATGGCTGTTTCCGGAAAGTGTTATTTGAGTTTACATTCGCATAATTCCTCCGCTAACCGTGGAGCTTGTAAACAAAATTGCCGAAAAAAATATACCGTTATCGACCAAGAATCCGGTTTTGAAATTGAAATCGATAACGAATACATGATGTCTCCCAAAGATTTGTGCACCTTAGATTTTTTAGACCAAGTAATCGATTCGGGTATTAAAGTTTTGAAATTAGAAGGCCGAGGGCGTGCTCCTGAATATGTGGCAATGGTCACCAAAACCTATCGCGACGCTATTGATTCATACTATGACGATACATTCACCAAAGAAAAAATCGACCGATGGATGGAAGATTTAAGTACAGTATACAACCGTGGTTTTTGGTCCGGTTATTATTTAGGACAAAAATTAGGCGAATGGAGTACTAATCCGGGTTCAAATGCGACGCAAAAGAAAGTATATGTAGGCAAAGGTGTTCACTTTTTTACAAAATCGAATATAGCCGAGTTTAAAATTGAAGCTTACGACATCAAAATTGGTGATAAAATTATGATTAACGGACCCACAACCGGTGTTCAGGAATTAGTAATTGAAGACATGATGGTAAACGATTTAAAGCTGGAAAAAGCATCCAAAGGCGACAGTTGCACCTTAAAACTTCCGTTTAGAGTTCGAAATTCAGATAAATTATATAAAATTGTGGAGCAATAATATGGTCATTATTACCCTTCAACGCGACAAATGTATTGGTTGCAATTATTGTGTTGAAATGGCACCTGCCCAATTTCAAATGTCTAAAAAAGATGGCAAATCGGTGTTATTAAAATCAATCAATAACAAAGGTTTTCACACCTTAAAATCGCCTAATCATGTGATTGTAGAAGCTTGTGAAGCTGCCGAAAAGGCTTGTCCGGTTCATATTATTTCGGTAAAAGAGACGTAAACTAGTATAATTTTGTTTGTTTTGATTTTGAAATTGGAAGCTTAAACTTCTATCAAAAAAATACTATCTTTACACACTTAACGTTTAATGTCAGTAGTTTCGATAGAATCGGAATGACCAATATATAATCAATTATGGCTTGTACAAACTGTTCTACCGGGAGTAAAGATGGAGGAGCTCCCAAAGGATGTCAAAATAAAGGGACTTGCGGCACCGATAGCTGCAATAAATTAACGGTTTTCGATTGGCTTTCAAACATGAGTTTGCCAAGCGGTCAAGAGCCTTTTGATTGTGTCGAAATTCGTTTCAAAAACGGACGGAAAGAATTTTATCGCAATACTGAAAAACTTACCTTAAGCATTGGTGACATAGTAGCCACCGAAGCTTCTCCGGGTCATGATGTTGGCATCATAACCTTAACCGGCGAGTTGGTAAAAATTCAAATGAAGAAAAAAGGGGTGAATCACACTAGTCCGGACATTACCAAAGTATACCGAAAAGCATCACAAAAAGATATTGATATCTGGAAAGATATGCAGGCAAAAGAAGAGTCGATGAAAGTGAAAGCACGTGAAATTGCTATTCAACTTCAGTTGCAAATGAAAATTTCTGATATTGAATACCAAGGTGATGGTTCAAAAGCAACCTTTTATTATACGGCAGAAGATCGTGTCGATTTTCGTCAATTAATCAAAGAATATGCTCAAACATTTAAAGCCAGAATTGAAATGAAACAAGTGGGTTTCCGTCAGGAAGCCGCTCGTTTAGGCGGAATTGGTTCTTGTGGTAGAGAATTGTGTTGTTCCACTTGGTTAACTGATTTTAGAAGTGTAAATACTTCTGCCGCACGTTATCAACAACTTTCGCTAAATCCTCAAAAATTAGCCGGACAATGTGGAAAACTCAAATGTTGTTTAAATTATGAGTTGGATACGTATATGGATGCGTTAAAAGATTTTCCTGATTTTGAAACAAAACTGGAAACGGAAAAAGGAGTTGCCTATTGCCAAAAACAAGATATTTTTAAAGGGTTGATGTGGTATGCTTATGCCGATAATATTGCTAATTGGCACGTGTTACATGTAGAGCAAATTAAAGAAATAGTAGCCGAAAACAAACAAAAAAGAAGAGTAGCTTCCTTAGAAGACTTTGCTCTTGAAATTGTTCAGGAACCAAAACAAGATTTCAATAATGCCATGGGCCAAGAGAGTTTAACACGTTTTGATCAGCCCAAGAAAAAGAAAAACAATAATAACAACAATAATAAGAAAAGAAGACCTAATAATATCATTAGAAATGACTCTAAAAAATAATTTTTTTCTAGTTGTCCTACTTTTGTTTCTGGTTTCTTGTGATAAGAAACGGGTTTTTGATGAATACAAAACTGTGGGTCAAAATTGGCACAAAGACAGTATTGTTTCTTTTACTTTTGAGCAAAAAGACACCTTAACGAAGCAAAATCTTTTTATCAATATACGAAACAATAAAAATTATCCTTTTAATAATTTATTTTTGATTGTTGAAATGGAACATCCTTCTAAAAAAACGTTGGTTGACACCCTTGAATATAAAATGGCCAAACCGGATGGAACTCTTTTAGGTGAAGGTTTATCAGATACCAAAGAAAATAAATTGTTTTATAAAGAAAATTTTGTGTTTAAAAATTCAGGTCAATATAAAGTTATCATTCAACAAGCGGTCAGACAATCCGGAAAAATTGAAGGTATTGAAAAATTAGACGGCATAACCGAAGTTGGATTTAGAATAGAAAAACAAGAATAAAGAATACTATGGCTCAAAAAAAATATACCGGCGTAAAAGACATTGCTTATTATCAAAAAAAATTCTGGAAAATCTTTTTTTTAGGATTAGGTGGTGTGTTTTTGTTTTTTGTTTTTGCCAATTTTGGTTTGTTTGGTTCGATGCCAAGTTTCGATGAATTAGAAAATCCTGATTCAAACCTAGCTACAGAAATTATCGCTTCAGACGGGGTAATTTTAGGTAAATTTTATCGTGAAAATCGATCGCCTGTAAAATTTGAAGACTTACCAAAACATTTAGTTGATGCCTTAATTTCAACGGAAGACGAACGTTTTTACGAACATTCAGGAATCGATGCCAAGAGAACTTTTGGTGCAGCAGTAAAATTAGGAGCTGATGGTGGGGCAAGTACAATTTCACAACAATTAGCCAAACTTTTGTTTCACGGAGAAGGTTCCCGTTTCATTCTTTTCAGAATGGTGCAAAAAGTAAAAGAATGGATTATTGCAACCAAATTAGAACGTCAATATACTAAAAATGAAATCATTGCTTTATATTTA
>JAKLIC010000011.1 GCA_022709825.1 Bacteroidota bacterium
CCACCTATGTATATTTCAAAAGTTTTTGAAAAAGTTTTTGTTACTTGTGCATTTATCGTTGAAAACGGATTGGCAAAAGCATCTAAACGGTATTCTTCCGGATTTGATTGTGTTTGCGGTAATCTTTGTTCGCCTAACCAATTGTAAGTAAAATCAAACTTCCATTGTTGCCCTTTTTCTTTCACATGTGTTTCGTAGGCTAAATTAGCAAAAAAACGATGTTTAGCCTGCAAAGGTCTTTCTACTAAACCAATTGTATATTCTGTTTGAACATCATAATATTTATATGCAGTTCGAATTGAAAAATGAGTCATCAATTGATAGTTTAAATCAACTTGTAAACTGTTAGCGAATGATTGTCCTTTAAGGTTGTAAAACAAAACCTGTTGTGGACTGTTATCTACATCAACCACTGCTTGATTTTGAAAATCTGTTCGGTAAAAATCAAAAGTAAATTCTGCTTCTTTACCAAAAACTTTAAAACCTTGCATAAAACTAAACCCATAATTCCAAGCAATTTCAGCATCTAAACCGTAAATTTTTCCCTCAGTATCCAAAATTTGAAATTGTCTGGATGAGGCAAATAATTGTTGATTTTCAGCAAAAATATTGGCACTTCTTTTCCCTCTTCCTGCCGATGCACGAAAAGTCGTTTTTTCATATGGTTTGAAACGAACATGTGCTCTTGGAGTAAAAAAAACTCCTAAACGGTTGTGAGAATCTACTCGACCACCTAAAACATAACTCCATTTGTCAGAATCGTCAAATGTATATTCAAAGAAAGCCCCTAATGAACTATCAATTCTGCTAAAATCGTTCACATTTACAAACTCATTATAATTATCATAAGTAAAATTAAGTCCGGTAGCAAATTTATGACGCGTATCACTTATTATTGAGTTATAAATCAAATTCGAATAAAAACTATTTTGTTTGATATTATATTGATCCAATCCAAAATAAGATTCCTGGTTATGGTAATTAAACGCGTTTTGAAAACCGATACTTTTCCATGGTGTATCCGGAAAAACATACCCTAATTTGGCTGAGGCATCTAACTTTTCAGTACTAATTTCAGAACCCCAAAAATTAGTTGTTCCTTTATCTCTATCCGGCTCAAAATCAACTTGACCGGTTTGTTTATCGTCTTTCATATAGCGAAGATTGATAAAACTTACCCAACCTTTTTCTGAATCGGAATATTGCCAACGATTGATGATATTGATTTGTTTTCCGAGCGGGTTATCCAAAAAACCATCATTATTCATGTCATTTTTGGAAATCCGAGTATTTCCATGCAGAAATAAACTTGTAGCCCATTTATCATTGACTTTAGTATTAAAATGAGTGTTCAACTCAAATCTAGAATCTGTCGATCCATAAGCATTCAAAAAGAATGGAATATCATCGGCAGGTTTTAATAATTCATAATTAATTTGACCTGAAATACTTTCGTAACCGTTTACAACTGAACCGGCTCCTTTGGTAATTTGAATACTTTCCACCCAAGTTCCGGGGATAAAAGAAAGTCCGTAAGCTTGTGAAGCACCTCGAATAGCCGGAATGTTTTCTTCAGTCATTAAAATATAAGGACTGGTTAATCCCAACATTTTAATTTGTTTACTACCGGATACTGCATCAGAAAAGTTAACATCGATTGACGGATTTGTTTCAAAACTTTCAGACAAATTACAACATGCCGCCTTTAACAATTCCTTGCCTGTCATGGTTTGCATGTTTGAAGTAACCCGATAACTTTTTTGAAGTGATTTTCTAACATTCGTTACAGTCACTTCACCTAAAGAACTATCGAACTCCATTTTTTGAGTTATCGTTTTAGGTTTCAAAATAGTTAAAATAACTGTTTTAAAGCCAACATAACTAATGACTAAAACAGTGTGTTCTCCTGTGAAAGGAATAGAGAACTTTCCTTCTTCATCTGATATGACGCCTATTTCGGTATTCTGCCAGTAAATATTGGCTCCAGGAAGTGGTTGATTATTATCGTATATTATTTTGCCGGTTACTTTTTCTTGAGAAAATGAAATAAAAGAAACCAATAAAAAAACATACCCTATAAATTGTTTTTGCATAAAAAATGATTAAAAATTAAACAAGAAGTTTTCACTAACTAGTGAAATGATGTTTAATTTAAATCAGGCGTAAAAAAGGAATTGTGAATGTAATTGGTAGAGCGGAGGTGCATTTGCATGACAATAATATGTCAAACATTGTACTGAAATTTTAATCGGCTCATTCCAAAAAATAGATAATTCAACATTAGGTAGTATCGAAAAATAATCAAAATCAAAACTGAAATGTGAAATTATACTGTCGTCTAAATCAGCTTGAATGATTTCATCAGAACAACAACCTTTATGGTTATCCGTTGACTTAGCACAACATGTTTTTTGCTCTTTTTCAACTGTTCCTTCACAGGGTTCTTCTATACTAAAAACCGTGGACACAGAAGCAATTTCATCACCACAATGGTGCACGTTAAAAGCCAATCCCGTGGTAGAAACCAAGAGATAAAAAGCGAGCAAAACACTTGTGTACTTTTTGAAAGTCATGGGACAAAAGTACATTTTTTTAGTTCAATAATTTTACGAAATAATGTTAAATATACTACAATTCAATAGCTTGTCCTAAAAGAGGGACACTACAATTGTATCCATATCTTTCCGTTATTTTTAATCGCAAAGCATCTGCCGCCTCATTTTCTCCGTGTACTAAAAATATTTTTGCTGGCTTTTTTTCTAATATACTAAGCCAATTAAGCAAATCATTCTGGTCACCATGTGCAGAAAGTCCTTCCACTAAAGTTACCTGAGCTTCTACGGGATAATATTTCCCGTAGAATTTAATTTCTTTAGCTCCTTCTAATAGTTTTCTACCTCGAGTTCCTTCTGCTTGATAGCCTACGAGCATGACCGTGTTTTCTAGTTTATCAATATATCTTTCTAAATAAGATAAAACTCTTCCTCCGGTTATCATTCCACTGGCCGCAATTACAACCTTTGGTTTTTTATTATAAATTGCGTTGATTGAATCTTCAAAATCGGTTATCATTGAGAACATTCTACACATTTCTTCGCATTCATGCGGTGCCAACTTATGCCATTGATGATTATCATTAAAAACATCCAATACTTTTATTCCCATCGGTGTATCAATAATATAAGGAATGTCGGGAATTCTGTTTTGCTTTTTCAATTGCCACAGTAGAAACATTAAGGTTTGTGCCCGTTCAACAGCAAAACTGGGAATAATGACATTCCCTCCTCTTTCAATCGTTTGGTTGATGATCAATTCTAAATCAAAAAGCACATCATTAGTTGGATGAATTCGATTGCCATAGGTACTTTCTAAAAAAATATAATCCGCAGTAGTTGGTTTTTCCGGAGGATACATCAATACATCATCGTCTTGCCCAACATCACCGGAGAACACTAATTCTTTGCCATCAATATGTAATGAAATTGAACAAGCTCCTAAAATATGACCAGCCTGGAAAAATTTAAAATAACAATTTTCAGTGAGTTCAATTTCAATATCTTTTTCTACTGCTCTAAAAAAAGGAATCACATTTTCAGCTTCAGCAACTGTGTATAGTGGCTCTGCCGGTTCGTGTTTAGAATAATGTTCTTGGTTTGCTTTGGATGCTTCTTCTTCTTGAATTTTAGCACTATCTAATAAAATAAGTTTTGTTATTTGCTTAGTAGGACTTGTACAAAATATTTTACCCCGAAAACCTTCTTTTACTAACCTGGGTAACCATCCACAGTGATCCAAATGGCCATGTGTGAGCAATACAAAATCAATACTGGAAGAATCTACTGCTAAGGGTTCCCAATTGAGTTCTCGCAAAGCTTTTAACCCTTGAAACATACCACAATCAATCAGGATTCGAAGTTCGTTATGCTCTACAAGTGTTTTTGAACCGGTTACTGTTCCAGCACCTCCTAAAAATTGAATTTTCATGGTTATTTTATTAAATTACACAATTGATTTGCTTCAAGCAATACGTTTTTGATTCGGTTTGGACTTAACTCAATTTTGGAAAGCCAATCAGCATGTTGAATTAAATCGAGTGCGGTAATTATATCTTGAACTAATAATTTATCTTTTTCAGCCATTGTTAGTGTTGTTAAACAAGTCACCGGATAAATTTGGTTTAAATCTATTTTATTTTTTAAGCTGTTTCCTATCGGATAATCCCAACTTAACAAACTCAGCTTTGAACAACTAGCAAATTTTACAGCTTCATCTGTAAATCGATTATTGGTAGTTATCCAGCAATTTTGGATGGAATAATTGCTTTTAAACAGTTGAAAATCTCTATCTTTTAAATCATTAAATCGGGATAAAATATACATCGGAACTTTCACATCCGTTTTAGCATCTTGACTTCCATGAAATTTACATTCAACCATGGAAACACAATTTTCTTTTTTAAGCAATACATCAACTTCATGTGACACACACCTTCCTTCCAAGATGAGATTAGTTTGTGTTTGATATCCTTCACATTCAAAAACCTTAGCTATAAATTTTTCGAAGAAAAAACCTGCCGGTCCTAACGACTGAATAGCCGTTCTTAGATTATACCGAGCAGCATGAACGTTAGAAAAATTTTTTAACAGCTGAAAGGCTAATTTGTAGATTTTTTTGGTTGGAATACCTTCGTATAATTCTCTTTCAATTTCATGAATTACCTGAAAAACTGCTGCTTCATTCGCTCCTGATTTTCGCAACGAATGAATTAATTTATCTTTATCAAAGTTGACAATTTCACCTGAAAATTTAGTGACTTTCATACCCGACTCTTTAGTCTTATAAAGATACGAAAAATTGAGCTAAGATTGTTTCTTCTGAAAACAAAATGCAGGAATAAAAAGCACTAAAAACAAAGGTTGAATTAGAAATCTTCTAACATAAAAAAGTAAAAAATTACTTTGCTCATCGAAAAAAGATAGGATACCAAAAAAGAGAAAAATTAAAATAATGAAGAAAAAAAAGTATAAAAATGCGGCAAATTTTGTAAGCTGAAAATCCTTAAACAAAAGAAAAATGATTACCAATGAAAAGAACGTATTGAAAAAATACCTTAAAATCAAATTTGACAATAATAAGAAAGTGTCATATTCAGGAAAAGGTAAATTAAGGTAATCGTTTTTGAAATAACCCAAAAAAGGATCATAAAAAAGTTGGGTTTCGTATAATCTAATGAATATCAAGGCAACTAAACAGAAACCTACTAACGAATAGACAATCCAATTATTAGTTTGCTTTAGTTGCATAAATTGAAAATTTATTAACCCAAACTATCCATAAAACGAAAACAACACCATAAATAATAAGCGGGAAAATGACACCATGAATCAAATGTTCATATGCCGGAAATTTATACAAGGCTATTGAAATTAATGCAATTCGAATAATATTCAATACATAAATCAGAATTGAACCGAGTAACACAAAAAACAACGTTTGCTTTATTTTTCCTTTAAAAGCAATTACAAAAGCAATAAATAAAATAATGACACTGATTGCATTACATCCTTCAACTACCCGAGCCACATATTTTTCTTTGACAAAAAACTTAACAGAACTTTGCTCAAGATTATCCGCAATTTCTGAATGATAACCAAAAAATGTAGTTGTTTGTTGTGCTTGACGGGCAACAATTTTAGTTAATGCATCCACTTCAAACTGAGTTGTGTCATATTTATTGAGGTAAATTTGATACAAAAAAGTAAGAATGGCATAGCTTAAAAAGAATTTAAGCAGAAAAATAAAAAAAGGTTTATATTGTACAAGGTATTTTTTCAAAACTTTATTTTTAACAAAAATATAGAATTTTGAGCAGTTATGATGTTTTACCTTTGTAAAAAAACAATACCATGATCTTAGATGCCCTAAAACCTAAAATTACTGAAATTGTCATTCAATTTGATATTTCTACCAATGAAAAACTGGCAAATATTTGTCAATTACTTCATGATGAAGTTGATTATTACAATTGGGTTGGATTTTATTTTGCCAACCATGAAACACAAACTCTGCATTTAGGACCTTATGTTGGTGCTGAAACAGACCATACCGTTATTCCTTTTGGAAAAGGCATCTGTGGACAGGTAGCCGTTTCTAATCAAAATTTTGTTGTGCCGGATGTTTCCGCTCAAGACAACTATATTGCCTGCAGCTTTACAGTTAAGTCTGAAATTGTTGTCCCACTTTTTGTTAATGGTAAAAACATAGGACAAATTGACATCGACAGTCATGTTTTAAATCCGTTCAGTGAAACTGACGAACGCTTTTTAGAATTTGTAAATGAAGAAGTTGCAAAGTTGTTTTAGAAAAAACTTGTACTTTTAAAAAATAAAATTACCTTTGCAACCGAATTAGGAAAACCCTGATTCATACATAATAATCATTTAATATAATATTGGAATGTATTTAACTAAAGAAACAAAAGCTGAAATCTTCACTAAACACGGAGGAAAAGCTGAAAACACAGGTTCTGCTGAGGGACAAATTGCATTGTTCACTTTCAGAATTTCACACTTAACAGAGCACTTGAAAAAAAATCGTCATGATTACAATACCGAGCGTTCGTTAGTATTATTGGTAGGTAAAAGAAGAAGTCTTTTAGATTACCTTAAGAAAAAAGATATCAACAGATATCGTGAGATTATTAAAGAATTGAATATTAGAAAATAATCAATAGGAAAGAGGTGCGAAAGTGCCTCTTTTTGTTTTATAGATTTTGACAGAAAAAAGTTTGGTTTTTCATTGGGTTACACAACAACTACACACAACAACACAACGAAACCTAATATTAATACCAAATTAGAATTTTTATGATTCCAAATGTAACAAAAGAGGTTATCGATTTAGGAGATGGCAGAACCATTTCTATCGAAACCGGAAAATTAGCGAAACAAGCAGATGGTTCTGTGGTGGTTCGTTTAGGCGATTGTATGCTTTTAGCAACAGCCGTTTCTGCCAGAACGGCAAATCCAGCAGTAGATTTTTTACCCTTAACAGTAGATTATCGTGAAAAATTTGCCGCAGCAGGACGTTTCCCGGGTGGTTTTTTCAAAAGAGAAGCACGTCCAAGTGATAGTGAAGTATTAACTATGCGTTTAGTTGACCGTGTTTTACGTCCACTCTTTCCTGATGATTATCATGCTGAAACACAAGTGATGATTCAATTAATGAGTCATGATGAAAATGTGATGCCGGATGCATTAGCAGGTTTAGCCGCTTCTGCAGCCTTAGCTGTTTCAGACATTCCATTTTACAACTTAATTTCAGAAGTACGTGTAGCACGTGTAGATGGAAAATTCGTTATAAATCCAAGTAGAGCACAATTAGAGTTATCCGACATTGACATGATGATTGGAGCTTCTTTGGATTCAGTTGCCATGGTTGAAGGTGAAATGAAAGAAATTTCAGAAGCCGAAATGGTTGAAGCCATTAAATTTGCTCACGAAGCCATTAAAGTTCAAATTCACGCTCAATTGCGTTTACAGGAAGCATTTGGTAAAAAAGAAATCCGTACATACGAAGGTGAGAAAGAAGACGAAGCCGTTTATGCTAAAGTAAAAGCCTTCGCTTATGATAAATGTTATGCTATTGCTAAAGAAGGAACAGCAAAACATGAAAGAACAGCTCAATTTGCAGCCGTAAAAGAAGAAGCAAAAGCATTATTTACTGAAGAAGAATATGCTGAAAATGCTGACTTAGCAGGTTTAGTTGGGAAATATTTCTACAAAACCAATAAAGAAGCTGTTCGTAACGTAATCCTTGAATTAGGAATTCGTTTAGACGGAAGAAAAACAACTGAAATCAGACCAATTTGGTGTGAAACAGATTATTTACCTTCTGTTCACGGTTCTTCTTTATTTACTCGCGGAGAAACTCAAGCGTTAGCAACCGTAACTTTAGGAACCTCAAGAGAAGCCAATCAAATTGACTCACCATCTGAACAAGGTGAAGAGAAATTCTATTTACACTATAACTTCCCTCCTTTCTCAACAGGTGAAGCAAAACCGTTAAGAGGAACATCCAGAAGAGAAGTTGGTCACGGAAACTTAGCTCAACGTGCATTAAAAAATATGATCCCGGCTGATTGTCCTTATACTATCCGTATTGTTTCAGAAGTGTTAGAATCAAATGGTTCTTCTTCCATGGCAACCGTTTGTGCAGGAACAATGGCTTTAATGGATGCAGGTGTTCAAATGGTAAAACCGGTTTCCGGAATTGCCATGGGCTTAATCACTGACGGCCTAAAATTTGCAGTTCTTTCAGATATCTTAGGTGACGAAGATCACTTAGGAGATATGGACTTTAAAGTTACCGGAACAAAAGACGGAATCACTGCTTGTCAAATGGATATCAAAATTGACGGTTTACGTTATGATATTATGGAACAAGCGTTAGGCCAAGCACGTGATGGTCGTATGCATATTTTAGGTAAAATTACCGAAACCATTGCTACACCAAGAGCTGATGTTAAGAAACATGCTCCAAAAATCATTATGCGAACTATTCCGGGAGCATTTATTGGTGCTTTGATTGGACCTGGAGGAAAAGTTATTCAAGAATTACAAAAAGCCACCGGCTGTACAATCGTTATCAACGAAGTAGATGAACAAGGTGTGGTAGAAATTCTTGGAACTGATCCGGATGGAATTGCAGCTGTATTAGCTAAAATTGATTCGATTATCTTCAAACCAACTGTTGGCGAAGCTTACGAAGTGAAAGTAATTAAGTTGTTAGATTTTGGTGCAGTGGTAGAATATACTTCAGCTCCAGGAAATGAAGTCTTACTTCACGTATCTGAATTAGCTTGGGAACGTACAGAAAATGTAACTGATGTTGTTAAAATGGGTGATGTTTTTGAAGTGAAATATTTAGGAATTGATCCAAAAACAAGAAAAGAGAAAGTGTCAAGAAAAGCACTTTTGCCTAGACCTCCAAGATCAGAAGAAAATAAAATTACTCCAAAAAAGGATTAATTTTAACCAACTCATATCTCAACCCGATTCAAAAACTGAATCGGGTTTTTTATGATTTAATTTGTAATTTATCTACTACAAAGCATTGTGGTCTTAACATTTATTTTATATTTGCAGTAAAGCGATTCAAAAATAAATATGAGATTTTCAATTTCGAGAATTTTTATCATAATTAATCTGTTATTTTTAACAACTGTTTCCGGTCAGGAGTTTTCTGTTTCCGGCATATTAGTCGATGAAAACAAAGTAGGTATTGAATCTTCAGAAGTCATCCTTTTAAAAGATGGAAACATCATCAGTTCAACTTTAACTGATTCCAAAGGAACTTTTAACCTAAAAAGCACTATAGGAACTTATTCCCTTCGTTTTTATTTTGTAGGCTCAGTCATTTATCAAACGGACTTTGTTTTAGACAAAAATATTTCTTTGGGAACATTGACATCCTTTGATAATGCCAATCAATTAAAAGAAGTAGAAGTCACTTCTAAGAAAAAAATTATTGAAAACAAAGTCGACCGAACTGTTTTTAATGTTGAAAATAGCGTTAGAGCTAACGGAAGTGATGGGCTAGAATTATTGAAAAGCACACCGGGGGTAGCCGTTTCTGCAAATTCTATTGGTATTGTTGGGAAAAGCACAGTAAGTGTGATGATTGACGAAAGAATTATCAATCTGAGCGG
Organism: Bacteroidota bacterium; assembly: GCA_022709825.1. GTDB lineage: Bacteria > Bacteroidota > Bacteroidia > Flavobacteriales > Flavobacteriaceae > Flavobacterium. The sequence goes on from JAKLIC010000011.1 coordinate 9,710, forward strand.
AGATGAATTGAACAATTATTTACGAAGCATCAATTCTGATAACATTAAAAGTATCGAAGTAATTACTACACCTCCGGCAAAATATGATGCCCAAGGGAATAGCGGATTAATCAATATCAAACTAAAGAAAATTCAAGAAAATTCCTGGTCTAGTACAATACGAGCCAATTATATTCAAACTACTTATCCATCTATTTCATCTGCCGTTAACTTTATTTATAACAAAAATAAATTGAGCTTATTTACCGATTTTGCAAAAAGAGAAGGCCATGATAAAATTGTAGAGAACACAGACACTTACTATGAAAATGAAACATGGGATGGAGCAACAAAACGAAAAGAAAAAGCGGATATTTACAGAGGAATACTTGGTTTTGATTATAAATTATCTGAAAATGCCAAAATTGGGGCAAAATATGTTGGCCTATTTGATAAACCGGATATGACCGACAGTAATACCTCTAAAGTTTTTGATAAAGTCACCGGTAATCTGATTTCTACTTACGAAACAACAGGTAGTAATGATTCCAAAAATATGAATAACACCTTTAACACCTATTATATTCAAAAGCTAGACACGTTAGGAAAACAATTCACTGTTGATTTAGATTATTTTAATTATGAAGATACTAAAATCAGAAACTTTACTACACAAAACTTCAATCCAACGAACAATCCTTTAGGCCCGGCAACTATAGCTCAAAATTCCGGTATTCAAAATATTGAAAATTATAGTGGAAAATTTGATTTTGATTTACCAACAAAATGGGCAAATTATGGTTTTGGCGGAAAATTAAGTTGGATAAAAAACAAAAGTGATATAAGCTATTATGACTTATCAACCGGAGTTCCGTTCATGGACATTAGCCAGACTAATGTTTATGATTACACAGAAAATACTCAAGCAGCCTATATTAATTTTTCCAAAACATTAAGTTCAAAATGGCAAACACAAATTGGTTTGCGTTATGAAAATACACAAGTAGTCGGCATTACAACATCACCTGATGTTACTCAAAATCAAGAAAATAAATTTGATTATAACAAACTTTTCCCTTCTGCTTACCTTTTATATACACCTAATGAAAACAATAGTTTTTCAATTAATTACAGCAAAAGAATTGACCGCCCTGTTTTTTGGGATTTAAATCCGTTTAAATGGTATTTAAGTTCTTTTATTATTGTTGAAGGCAACCCTTATCTACAACCCTCTTTTTCAGATAATTTTGAAATTAATTACAATTATAAAGAAAATTTAACTTTCAAAATTTATTATTCATCCACAACGGATGGAAATCTTCAAATTCCATTTATAGATTTAAATACGGATCCACAAACCATTCGTTATCAAAGAGGCAACTTTTATGACAAAGACCAATATGGAGCTACTATCACCTTTTTATATAATACTTTTGAATGGTGGGAAAGTTCTAATACTCTGAATGGAAATTACAATGCTACCACTTTCAATCAAGAACTGCCAACTTCAGTTCAAAACGGATTTTTGTATGTTTTTTACACAAACAATACCTTTACTTTAAATAAAAGTAAATCGTTTTTTGCCGAGTTAAATTACGAATACCACAGTCCAAGAAAAGACTTATTTTATGAGGCCACGCAATATTCAAAACTTGATGCCGGATTACGTTATTCCATTAAAGAAAAAGGTTGGAGTTTCATTTTATTAGGAACCGATATTTTCAGAACATATATGGCCTATATTTCTACAGAAATAAATAACACTCCTCAAAGACGTTCACTTTACCAAGATGAACGTATGTTACGAGTGGGAATTACTTATAAATTCGGAAATAAAAAACTCGCTGTAAACCAACGAGAATCTGGCAACGAAGAAGTTCAAGGTAGATTAAAATAATTTTTTATTATTATTTTGTAACTTTTTATAAATGCTTTGCGTATAATCATTCGAACCTATTATTCAAATAGAATTAAATGAGACAACTCAAAATCACAAAGCAGGTAACGAATCGTGAAACTGCATCCCTTGACAAATACTTACAAGAAATTGGAAAAGTTGATTTAATTACAGCCGATGAAGAGGTTGAATTAGCACAACGTATCAAAGCAGGTGACCAACGAGCCTTAGAAAAATTAACTAAAGCAAACTTACGTTTCGTTGTATCGGTTGCTAAACAATACCAAAACCAAGGATTAACCTTGCCGGATTTAATAAACGAAGGAAATTTAGGGCTTATTAAAGCGGCTCAACGTTTTGATGAAACGCGTGGATTCAAATTCATTTCCTATGCCGTTTGGTGGATTCGTCAATCTATTTTACAAGCTTTGGCAGAACAATCCCGTATTGTACGTTTACCGTTGAACAAGATTGGTTCTATCAATAAAATCAACAAAATGTATGCTTTATTGGAGCAATCAAATGAGCGTCCCCCATCTGCAGAGGAAATTGCAAAAGAGTTAGACATGACTGTAAATGATGTAAAAGAGAGCATGAAAAACTCCGGGCGTCATTTATCCATGGATGCTCCTTTAGTTGAAGGTGAAGATTCTAATTTATATGATGTTTTACGCTCAGGAGAATCACCAAATCCGGATAGAGAATTGATTCATGAATCACTTCGTACAGAAATTGAACGTTCGTTAGAAACCCTTACACCAAGAGAAGCAGACGTAGTTCGTTTATATTTTGGATTAGGAGATCAACATCCGATGACTTTAGAAGAAATTGGTGAAACATTTGATTTAACACGTGAACGTGTTCGTCAAATTAAAGAAAAAGCTATTCGCAGATTAAAACATACTTCAAGAAGTAAAATATTAAAAACATACCTTGGTTAATCTGTTTAACCTATAAAAAGTAACAACAGTTAATAACTGTTCGTTTTTTGATTGATGATTGAAACTCCGGCTGATTACCGGAGTTTTGCTTTTTTAGGGCAAGCAAAACTCACGGTCAGTTCGCTACGCTCGGGTTTCCGGAGTTTTGCTTTTTTGTGGGAAACAAAACTTTTAGTCCTTTAAACTTTTAAACTTTTAAACTAAAATCTATCTTTGCAACCAACAACACCACTCAAAATGAAAAACACGCTTATTGCCCCTTCTATATTAGCCGCTGATTTTGCCAATTTACAACGCGATATTGAAATGATAAATCAAAGTGAGGCTGATTGGTTTCACATTGACATCATGGATGGTGTTTTTGTTCCCAATATTTCTTTTGGAATGCCTGTTTTAGAAGCCATCACCAAACACGCAAAAAAAACTATTGATGTTCATCTAATGATTATTGACCCCGATAGGTACATCAAAACTTTTGCTCAATTAGGCTCAACAAACTTTACGGTACATTATGAAGCTTGTACTCATTTGCATAGAACACTACAAGCTATCAAAGCAGAAGGAATGAAAGCTGGTGTTGCTTTAAATCCACACACTCCGGTTAGTTTATTAGAAGATATTATTAAAGATATAGATTTGGTTTGTTTGATGAGTGTAAATCCTGGATTTGGCGGACAATCATTTATAGAGCACACCTACACTAAAGTAAAGCAACTAAAAGAAATTATTTTACTCAATAATGCTTCAACTCTAATTGAAATTGATGGTGGTGTTACCAATAAAAATGCACAACAATTGGTAGAAGCCGGAGCAGATGTTTTAGTAGCCGGCAATTATGTATTTAAAGCCCAAAATCCAATTGAAACAATCAAAGATTTAAAGAAGATTACACAGTAATTTTTTCGGCGTTTATTTTTCTTAATATTGGTCGATTAAATATTTGATAATATCCGTAGTGGTAACTATCCCAACTAATAATTTCCCCTCAACTACAGGAAGTGCATGAAATTCTTTAGTTGCCAATATTTCAGCCACTTGTTTAATTGTTGTTTCAGGACTTACGGTGACTAATTTTTTAGCCATCACTTGTTCTACGGTAAACATATTATAAACCGTTACATCAACAACTTCATCTTCGTCATCAACAGCATCTACAAATGAAATACGAAGCAAATCAGTATAGCTTAGCATTCCAATAATTTTGTTGCCATCTACGACCGGAATATGACGGATATGATGTTTTTTGAATAGCATTTCAGCTTTTGTCAAATCGTCTGAAAGATTTAACTTAATCACATTTTTGGACATTATTGTCGATACAGGAACTTGCTTTTTCATTTCAATAACTTTTAATATATTAAAACAAATTTCACCTCTTTTTAGCTATAATAAGATGACGACTATCAGTAAATAATTGAATTTATTTTAGTATATTATGGGGTAGCTAAAAATTTATCATTTTTCTTACTTTTTGAAACAATTCCGGAAATTCAATTTCAAATTGTTCCGGAGTTTCAAAAAAATGTTCCAGCAAAACTGCTATAAACTCAAAAGAATTAGTGTAGGCATAAATTCTAAAATAATTGGAGGCAATTAGTTTTGTCCTAATTTCAGGTTTGGCAGTATAAGAAATGATTTGTTTATAGGTTTCAGCAAAAATTAAGGCACTAACATCCGAAGATTTCAACCCGTGAAGATGATAAGCATGAGCAAATTCATGCAAGCCTAAATTTAAATTATCATTATCATATTCATAACCTGCTAGAAAATCTTCCCATGAAAACACAATGGCTTTCATTCTTGGGTTAAATTCACCTTTATGCCATACATCGTTTACTGTAGAATAATATGATTCGGGGTAAATAATAATTTTATCGAAAACCTTAACCAGATAATTTCGCATCCCAAAAGATAATTTAATGGCGGTAGCCGCTATTAAAATTTTCATTTCAGTTGATATTTCAATGCCTTCTTTTGGAATAAATTGATAGTTCTGTATAAAAGTAGCTACACGATGGTCAAAATATTTTTTCTTTCGGGGAGATAAATTTGAATAATAGTGAAAATTTGAATTCAATATTTCAAGCTCAAAAGGTTTTAATTTTTTTGGAATAGGATAAAAATGAATAAACAACGGTTTTCCATAAAAATAAACATAGACAGGTTCAATTGCTTTTCCAACAAAAACACCAAAAAAAACAGACAGAAGAATAAAAGGATTCAATACTTATATTTTATTTTTAAATATAGATAAAAACCACTACTTATTAGTAATTTCAAGATGAAAATAAAAAAACACCCAAAAATTATTTGGGTGTTTCAAGGTGACCTCGGAGGGGTTCGAACCCCCAACCATCAGAGCCGAAATCTGATATTCTATCCAGTTGAACTACGAGGCCAATGATTGCATTTTCGATGTGCGAATCTACAATAAAATATATTATGCTAAAAGTTTTTTTACTACTGTTGAAATCGTTTTTCCATCAGCACTGCCTCCTAATTGTTTTGACGCAATTCCCATTAACTGCCCCATAGAAGCCATTCCGGAAAATCCATTATCAGCAATAATTTGAGCAACTGCAACTTCTACTTCATTTTCGCTTAATTGTTTTGGCAAAAACTTTTCGATTACAGCAGACTGAAGTAATTCCGGTTCTGCTAAATCTTGTCTTCCTTGTTGAACATAAATTGCCGCACTGTCTTTACGTTGTTTTACTAAACGCTGTAATAGTTTTATTTCATCTTCCTGTGCTAACTCATCTTTTGCTCCACCTTCAGTTAAAGCTAACAAAATAGCCGACTTAACTGCTCTTAACGACTCTAAAGCGATTGTGTCTTTTGCTCGCATCGCATTTTTAATTTCCTCGTTTATTTGGCTTTGTAAACTCATAGTAGTTGTTTTTTTATATAACTATTTATAAAAAGAAATCCTTAATCCATTACCTAAGATTCTTGTTTTAATGGATTGCAAAGATAAAAAAATAACCCGAAAATTAGATTCTAATTTCCGGGTTAAATCATGCTTGTTTGAGTTAGTTAATCCACATTGTCATGAAGAAATGAATTGTTAGAACGCAACTGTGTATCGTCGTTGCTATCTGTTCCTAAAGACATCCTGGATTGATTATTTAGAGGTGCATTTGTTGGTAAATCTACACCCATTCTTTTGTATGCCGGTACTTTTTCCATTTCATCTAAACGAGATGAATTGGTATGGAATTTATAATTAAATTCTTTTAGTTTTTTTCTTCTATCATCCGCACGCATTTTTAATGTTTCTTCGATGGTCATTTCCGTTGGATTTATTTCATCAAAGGAAGGAGAAAAAGCAATAGGAGTCTCCACTTTTTTTACGGTAATGTTCATTTCTTCATTTACCGGTTCCTCAACAACATTAACCACTGGTTTTGAATTCAGAAGTTCTGCTTCAACTTCCATGTATTCTTCTAAGGAATACCGAATTACACCGGTTTCATTTACTTCAGTCATTGGGATGACTTGCATAGGTTCATTTACAATAATTTCGTTTGTGGCAGTAGGATTGAGGTCAAAAAGGATGGTTTTTTCAGATTCTATAGGTTGATTGATTCCTAAATCAAACGAAAGTGTCACTTGTTCTTTTTCAACAATTACAAACTCAGGATCTTTCACTATAATTTCGCGAATTTCCGGTGTTGTTGCAAACAATTGATTTTCAGTAAAAGGAGCTACAATTTCATAGGTTATTTCAATGTTTTTGATTAACTCAGAAGTAGGAATCAAGTCTGATACCATTTTTGGTTCTACGACTTCCATTTCATCAATTAATTCAAAAACTATTTTATCTTCAATATTATTAGAAGGTGTTTCTTTTTCAATCACAAAATCTAAAATTGGCGAAACCACTTTTTGTGATAAATCAATCGTGTTGGTTTGGTTTTCTTCTAAAGAATGTATAATTTTTTTAGGCTCAGCATTCACGATTTCTTTTTGCTGTTCCACATTAAAACCCGTTGCAATGATTGTTACAGCGATAGAATCTCCTAAAGATTCATCTTCACCAACCCCCATTATAATATTTGCATTGTGTCCGGCTTCAGCTTGAATATGATCATTAATCTCCCCTATCTCGTCAATTGTAATTTCAGAAGAGCCGGAAACGATAAGCAACAATACGTTTTTAGCCCCTGTAATTTTATTATCATTCAACAAAGGAGAATCTAATGCAGAAACAATAGCGTCTTTAGCTCTGTTTTCTCCTTCAGCAGTAGCAGAACCCATTATTGCAGTTCCACTGTTAGACAGAACCGTTTTAGCATCTTTCAAGTCAATATTTTGTGTATAGTGATGCGTAATCACCTCAGCTATACCACGAGAAGCAGTCGCTAAAACTTCATCCGCTTTAGAGAATCCGGCTTTAAAGCCAAGATTTCCATACACTTCTCTCAATTTATTATTATTGATAACGATAAGTGAATCAACTTGTTTTCTTAAACGCTCCACTCCTGACATGGCTTGTTCTGAACGAACTTTACCTTCAAATTGAAATGGAATTGTTACAATACCAACCGTTAAAATATCTTTTTCTTTAGCCATTTGAGCAATCACCGGAGCAGCTCCTGTACCTGTTCCACCACCCATTCCTGCCGTGATGAAAATCATTTTGGTATTGCTATCCAATAATTTATCAATGTCTTCCATGCTTTCTAAGGCAGATTGTTGTCCTACCTCAGGATTAGCTCCAGCCCCTAATCCTTCTGTCAGGTTTACACCCAATTGAATTTTATTTGGCACTGGACTATTTTGAAGAGCTTGTGAGTCGGTATTACAAACTACAAAATCTACTCCTTTAATCCCTTGTTTAAACATGTGGTTAATGGCATTACTTCCGCCACCACCTACACCAATTACTTTAATTACATTTGATTGGTTTTTAGGTAAATCAAATGAAATACTTCCAAAATCTGAGTTGCTTATCATACTACTTGGTTTTTCTAATTCATTTATTTTTAAAACTTTACAGAACTTAGGTTCTATTCTGCATTGTCTAAAAATTCTTTAATCTTTTCTACATATTTATCAAAGAAAGAACGTCTGATTTTATTCTCGGTACTTTCATTTTTTTGCTCCGTTGCTTTTGGGGCTTCGGCAATGGGCTCGACTTTAGGTTCTTCAATTTTAGCTTCTTTGTCTTTAGATTGCTCCATTTCAGACATTAAAACAGCACTTTTTGTATTATTATTAATGCTATTCATCATTAATCCAACAGCAGTAGCATATAATGGACTAGACATTTCTTCATCGGAATTTCCGGCTAAATGTTCATTAGGATAACCAATTCGGGTATCCATTCCGGTAATGTATTCTACTAATTGTTTGATATGCTTCAATTGTGCACCACCTCCGGTCAATACGATTCCGGCAATCAATTTCTTTTTGGGATCATCGTGTCCGTATGATTTAATTTCATCAAAAACCTGTTCAATAATTTCTACCACGCGGGCATTAATTATTTTAGAAAGATTTTTAAGCGAAATCTCTTTGGGTTCACGTCCTCTTAATCCGGGAATAGAAACAATTTCATTGTCTTTATTTTCACCAGGCCAAGCTGAGCCAAATTTCACTTTTAATAATTCTGCTTGTTTTTCAATAATTGAACAACCTTCTTTGATATCATCCGTAATTACATTTCCACCGAATGGAATTACAGCTGTGTGCCGAATGATGCCATCTTTAAAAATAGCTAAATCGGTTGTTCCACCGCCTATATCAATTAAAGCCACACCGGCTTCTTTTTCTTCTTGACTCAAAACAGCATCAGATGAGGCTAATGGTTCCAATGTTAAACCGGATAACTCAATTCCGGCACTTTGGATACATCTTCCCACATTTCTGATTGAAGCAGCATGACCAACAACTACGTGAAAACTGCTTTCTAATCGTCCACCATACATTCCGATAGGTTCTTTGATTTCAGACTGACCGTCGATTTTAAATTCTTGTGGTAAAACATGAATAATTTCTTCCCCGGGCAACATGGCCAATTTGTGCACTTGATTGATTAACTGCTCAATATCCTTTCCGCAAATTACCTCTTCCGGATTACTACGACTGATATAATCACTATGTTGAATACTTCGAATGTGTTGACCAGCAATTCCAACCACAACATCTTTAATCATGTAGCCTGAATTTTCTTCTGCTTCCGCTACAGCGGTTTGAATAGATTGGATAGTTTGCGTAATATTATTGACAACTCCTCTGTGAACACCCAAACTTTTGGATTTTCCCACACCTAAGATTTCGAGTTTACCATACTCGTTTTTACGGCCAATCATGGCCACAATTTTTGTGGTACCAATGTCTAAACCTACTGCGATGTTTTCGTTTTTCATGTGTTTCTATTTTGTGCAAACTACCTGTTGCGTGAACTTCAGATTAATATTTTTGTAACTGTAAATCGAACTATCTAAAACTGCTTTTTGTAAAAATGCTTTATAATTTTTGAATTTTCGCTCCATGTTGATGGTTTTTCCAAAATCAATGTCATATTCAAAATTTCTATTCTTCATAATTAAGCTTCCACTCGGCATAATTTGTATCCCAATGATATTTTTTTTCAAAAACTCATCGTTGTGGATTATTCGAAATAATTCGTCTAATTTTTTACTGTTATTTACATTTATTTCCCCTGAAACCAGCGGTACACGTGCCGTATGAATACTTGACAATGGCATCTTAGTGCCCTTGTAGTCAATGTAGTAGGAATCATGACTTTCAAACACTCTGGCTACCGGTGTTTTTTGTTTAACAACAGCTTTTAAATTCCCATCAACACTCACAAAAACCTCTGCATTTTCAACCATTTCGTGTCGGTTGATGGTATTCTCCAAATTATTCAAATCTAAAGCAACTTTCTGTATACTGGAAGCATCTTTTTTATTTTCTATTAACAATTTATTAACCGTTTCGTGCGTAACAAAAAGTTGTTCCCCATCTAAAAATTCTACCGTTGCTTTTTGCAATTTTCGATTCTCATTTCTTTTTGACATGAAAGAATACAAGAAACAAACTACCAGTAAAATCAACAGCAAACGAATATTTGTCCAACTAAAATACTTTTTCATTCAATCGTTCTTTTAATAGTTTAACCAATTCTCCTATATCTCCTGCCCCGATAGTGACAATCACGGTAGCTGTACTTTTCAAAACTTCATCAATCAATTCATTTTTTAAGACTAATTTTTTATTGGAATTCTCAATCTTTGACAACAACCAAGCAGAAGTAATCCCTTCCATTGGTAATTCTCTCGCAGGATAAATATCCAACAAAATAACTTCATCAAAATGCGAGAGACTTTTTGCAAAATCATCTGCAAAATCTTTCGTTCTACTGAACAAATGCGGCTGGAAAACAGCTAACACTTTCTGTTGGGGATACAATTCTCTTACGGCTTGGTGAACCGCATTTATTTCAGTAGGATGATGAGCATAATCATCAATAAAAACCAATTTTTCTTGTTTAATCTGATAGGAAAATCTACGTTTAATTCCTTTAAATGTTCCCAAGGCTCTGACGATACTATTGGTTGGGGAACCATATGTTATAGCCATCGCCAAAGCCATGAGTGCATTCATTAAATTGTGTCTTCCCGGTAAATTGAATTGTATATTTTTAATCGTTTCTGATGGTGTTTTAACATCAAAAACATAAGCACTATTTTCGACTCTAATATTAAATGCTGTAAAATCTGCTTCTTCATTAATGGCAATTTTGATTCCTTCCAATGGTAAATTTTTAGGAATAAACAGCAAGTTTTTATCCTCTACTTTATTAGCAAATTCCACAAAAGTTGCTTCGATAGAAGCTTTATCACCATAAATATCTAAATGATCCGCATCCATTGAGGTAATACAAGCCATATCCGGATACAACTGTAAAAACGAACGATCAAATTCATCAGCTTCAACAACTGTTACTGTTTTTCCGTTCCCAATTAGGTTTGAATTATAATTTTCAACAATTCCACCTAAAAATGCGGTTAAGTCAACCCCAGATTCATAAAGAATATGTCCTAAAATACTGGAAGTAGTTGTTTTTCCATGTGTACCGGCTACGGCAAAACAATAAGTATCTTTAGTAATTATCCCTAAAACTTCAGCTCTTTTTTTTATCGAATAATCGCGTTCAATAAAATAATTCCATTCCGAATGAGTAATGGGAATAGCCGGAGTGATAATAACCAACGTATTTTCAATATAAAAATCAGATGGAATCAAACTAATGTTATCTTCAAAATGAATCTGCATCCCTAACAATTGTAATTCTTTGGTTAACTCCGTTTCCGTCTTGTCATATCCGGCAACTTTTTTACCTAAGTAATTAAAATAGCGAGCAAGGGCACTCATTCCGATGCCTCCGATTCCGATAAAATAAACATTATTGATTTGATTTAGATTCATATATCTCACCCTAAAATTTTAGGATTTTATCTTTTTAATTAATTTAATTATCTCATTTACAATCTCTTTTGTTGCATTAGGCTTGGCTAATTTTTTGATTTGAGTCCCCAATTCATTTTGAAGTTTCTCATTTGAAATCAAATTAGAAAAAGTGGATTGAAATTTTTCATCTAATTCATATTCCTTTAAAAGAATTGCACCCT